>DATFRX010000388.1:0-3408 GCA_035262905.1 Nocardioidaceae bacterium | reverse complement strand
CGTGATGTCGTTGGGGATCTCGTCGAGGGTGTAGCCGAGCGCGACCTTGGCGGCGATCTTCGCGATCGGGAAGCCGGTCGCCTTGGATGCGAGCGCACTGGATCGCGAGACGCGGGGGTTCATCTCGATCACGATCACCCGGCCGGTCTCGGGATCCACTGCGAACTGGATGTTGCAGCCGCCGGTGTCCACGCCGACCGCCCGGATGATGCCGATCGAGATGTCCCGCAGCCGCTGCAGCTCGCGGTCGGTCAGCGTCATGGCCGGCGCGACCGTGATCGAGTCGCCGGTGTGGACACCCATCGGGTCGAGGTTCTCGATCGAGCAGACGATCACGACGTTGTCGGCCCGATCGCGCATCACCTCGAGCTCGTACTCCTTCCAGCCGAGGATCGACTCCTCGAGGAGCACCTCGGTGGTGGGACTCGCGTCGAGACCGACGGCCACGATGCGCCGGAGATCGGACTCGTCGTACGCCAGGCCGGATCCCGCGCCGCCGAGTGTGTAGGACGGGCGTACGACGACCGGATAGCCGAGCGACTCGACCGCGGCCAGGCACTCGTCGATCGAGTGGCAGATCGCCGACCGCGCCACCTCGGCACCCCACTCGGCCGGGAGCGATTCGACGATCCGCTTGAACGACTGCCGGTTCTCGCCGGACTCGATCGCCTCGATCGACGCACCGATCAGCTCGACGTCGTACTCCTCGAGCACTCCGGACTGATCCAGCTCGACTGCCGTGTTGAGCGCGGTCTGGCCGCCAAGCGTGGCGAGCAGCGCGTCCGGGCGTTCCTTGGCGATCACTTTGGCGACGTACTCCGGCGTGATCGGCTCGACGTAGGTCGCGTCGGCGAACTCCGGGTCGGTCATGATCGTGGCCGGGTTGGAGTTGATCAGGATGACCCGCAGGCCCTCGTCCTTGAGGACCCGGCAGGCCTGCGTGCCCGAGTAGTCGAACTCGCACGCCTGGCCGATCACGATCGGTCCCGACCCGATGACGAGGACTGAGTCGATGTCCTCACGTCGCGGCATCAGCCGTCCTTCCCTCGCAGGTTTGCGGTGAAGCGGTCGAACAGGTACGCCGCGTCGTGTGGCCCGGCCGCCGCCTCCGGGTGGTACTGCACGCTGAACGCCGGCCAGTCGGCCAGCCGCAGCCCCTCGACCACGCCGTCGTTGAGCCCGACATGGGTCACCTCGGCCGGTCCGAACGCGGTCTCGAACACCTCGCCGACCGGCGCCTCGACCGCGAAGCCGTGGTTGTGCGCGGTCACCTCGACCTTGCCGGTGGTGAGGTCCATGACCGGCTGGTTGATGCCGCGATGGCCGTAGCGCAGCTTGTAGGTCCCGAGTCCGAGCGCCCGGCCGAACAGCTGGTTGCCGAAGCAGATGCCGAAGTACGGCAGTCGCCGCTGTAGCACCTCGCGCAGCAGCTTGATCGGACCCTCGGCCGTCGCCGGGTCGCCGGGTCCGTTGGAGAAGAAGACCCCGTCGGCACCGGTCGACTCGACGTCGTCGATCGAGGCATTCGCCGGGAGCAGGTGGACCTCGATGCCCCGGGCCGCCAGCAGCTCCGGCGTCATCGCCTTGATGCCGAGGTCGATCGCCGCCACGACCGCGCGACGCGCTCCAACCGCGGGCACGACGTACGGCTCGGTCGTCGTCACCTCGCCGGCCAGATCGGCGCCCTCCATCGCGGGCGCGGCCCGGACCGTGTCGAGCAGTGCGTCGACGTCGGTCGAGACCGAGGAGATGCCGACCCGCATCGCGCCGCGCTCGCGGAGATGCCGGGTCAGCGCGCGCGTGTCGACTCCGCTGACGCCGACGACGTCATGGGCGGCCAGGTCCTCGTCGAGGGTGCGCTGCGATCGCCAGTTGCTCGGCCGCCTTGCCGGATCGCGTACGACATAGCCCGCGACCCAGATCCGGCTCGACTCGGTGTCCTCGTCGTTGACGCCGGTGTTGCCAATGTGCGGTGCCGTCATGACAACAACCTGCCGCCGGTACGACGGATCGGTCAGCGTCTCCTGGTAGCCGGTCATCCCGGTCGCGAACACCGCCTCACCGACGGTCTCGCCGATCGCACCGTAGGCCTCGCCCCGAAAGCACCGGCCGTCCTCGAGCACCAGGATCGCCTCGGTTGTGCCCCGTGGGCCAGCGCTCATGCGAGCTTCCCGTCCAGCACAGTCGGGCGGCCTCGTAGGAACGTGGCAACGACGCGGCCGGGCAGATCCCGTTCGGCGTACGGCGTGTTGCGCGACAACGACGCCGACTCGGTCGGGTCGACGGCGCGAGTCACCGACGGGTCGTAGAGCACCAGGTTCGCGATCTCCCCCTCGGCGAGCCCCCGTCCCTGCCCCTCGATCCGGCCGATCCGCGCCGGCCGGGTCGACATCCGGTCGGCGACTCGGGCCCAGTCGAGCCGGCCCGTGTCGACCATCGTGTGCTGCACGATCGACAGCGCCGTCTCGAGCCCGAGCATGCCGAAGGCGGCGGCCGCCCACTCGCATTCCTTGTCCTCGACCGGATGCGGCGCGTGGTCGGTCGCGACGACGTCGATCGTCCCGTCGGCCAGCCCCTCGCGCAGTGCCTCGACGTCCGCGGCGGTACGCAGCGGCGGATTCACCTTGTAGATCGGGTCGTACGTGGCGGCCAGCTCGTCGGTCAGGAGCAGATGGTGTGGGGTGACCTCGGCAGTGATGTTCCAGCCCTTCTGTTTGGCCCAGCGGACGATCTCGACCGAGCCGGCCGTCGACACGTGACATACGTGCAGCCGCGACCCGACATGCCCGGCGAGCAGGGCGTCCCGGGCGATGACAGCCTCCTCGGCGACGGCCGGCCAACCGCGCAGGCCCAGGACCCCGGACAGCTCCCCCTCGTTCATCTGGGCGCCCTCGGTGAGCCTGGGCTCCTGGGCATGCTGGGCGACGACGCCGTCGAACGCCTTCACGTACTCCAGGGCCCGTCGCATCAGGACGGCGTCGGAGACGCACTTGCCGTCGTCGGAGAACACCCGCACTCGCGCCGCGGAGTCCGCCATCGCGCCGAGCTCGGCCAGCCGTTCGCCGAGCAGGCCGACCGTCACGGCGCCGACCGGATGCACGTCGCAGTGACCCGCTTCGCGACCAAGGTTCCACACCTGCTCGACCACACCGGCGGTGTCGGCGACCGGGTCGGTGTTGGCCATCGCGTGGACGGCGGTGAAGCCTCCGAGGGCGGCAGCCGCCGTACCGGACGCGACCGTCTCGGCGTCCTCGCGACCCGGCTCGCGCAGGTGCGTGTGCAGGTCGACCAGGCCCGGCAGTGCGACCAGGCCGTCGGCCTCGATGACGGTGGCATCGGCGGCGTCGAGACCCGAGCCGATCGCGACGATGCGGCCGTCGCGCAACAGCAGGTCGACCGGTTCGCCGC
>DATFRX010000387.1:0-4580 GCA_035262905.1 Nocardioidaceae bacterium | reverse complement strand
GATCCCGGCAGGCCACGGACGCGGACCCGGGTGTCGAAGGTCGCCGCGTTGCGCTCCTTCACGCCCTTGGGCAGCCCTCCGAGCCACTCGCGTAGTCCGGGGCCACGCGAGATCACCGGCATCGTGGCCCGGTTGGCGGCGTCGGACCGGGTCCGGGACCACGTGAGTCCGAAGGCGTGGGTCGGGCCGCCGGCCACCAGCAGATCGACGGCGGCCTCTGATCCGCTGTCGACGTCGTCGATCTCGGTGACGTCGGTGGGAACGTGCTTGGCCAGGCCTTCCGAGATCGCTACGGCGATGTCGCGGGTGTTGCCGAACATCGACTCGTACACGACATGAGCCTTCATGCTGCCCCTCCTCAGGCCAGTGACCTGGGCGACAAGCACCAGTCCACGCCTGCCTGGGGCCGCTGAGCAGGGACCAACGACCCCACCCGATGAACCGAATGCCCTGGCAGACCTCACTCGGGATGAACAGGGACCAAGGTCTCCCATTTCGGGAGGTACGCCCCTGCCGATCGGCCCGCGGTCAGGGGATTGTCGTGGTGATTTCCGGAGGAGGGATCCATGCCATCGAGTGCTGCCCGATCGGTTGTGGTGGGCATCAGCGAAGGTCGGGAGAGCCAGATCGCACTGGACTGGGCCGTCAACGAGGCCCGGCTCCGCGGGCGATCGCTCCACATCGTCGCGACCGACTCCTGGTCGGAGAGCATGCCGACCGGCGCCCACGCACAGGGTCCGGCACTGCCGACACTGTCGCCGGAGGTGAACCAAACCTTCCAGCGCGCACTCGACTGGGCCCGCGGCCACCTCGAGGGCGACTCGGTCACGGGTGAGCTCATGCCCGGCCGTCCGATCCGCGCGCTCCGGAACGCGGCGGCCACCGCAGGCGTACTCGTCGTCGGCGCTCGTGAGGGTGAGCACCGGCACTCGGTCAGTCACGCCGTCGCCGCCCACGCGGCCTGCCCGGTCGTCGTGGTACGAGGCGAGAGCCGGCCCGAGCCGCTCAAACGCGTCGTCGTTGGGGTCGACGGCTCCAAAGAGGCGCACCACGCGATGACGTTCGCCTTCGACGAGGCGGAGCTGCGCGGCGCGACGCTCGAGGCGATCCAGTGTGCCGACGCGGCCGGCGCCGGTCAGGCCGACGAGGTCAAGGAGCAGCTCACCGAGAGCGTCGCGCCCTATCGCCACAAGCATCCCGACCTCGCCATCGACGAGCAGGTACTGAACGGGCGGCCGGTCGACGAGCTCACCCAGCACTCCGACGACGCCGACCTGATCGTGGTGGGCTCCCGGGGCCGAGGCCGAGTACTGGGCGCGCTCCTGGGGTCGGTCAGCCAGCAGCTGATCGAGCACGCCCACTGCCCAGTCGTCGTCGTCAAGTAGGCCGCGTCAATCGGCGGTCGTCAGACAGAACGGGTGCCCCTCCGGATCGGTGAGTACGACGTACGCGCCCTCGCCGGGCTGGAACTTCGGCCGCGCCGCACCCTCCTCGACCAGGTCCGCGGCAGCCGACTCGACATCGGCCACGACCAGCTCGAGATGGAAGTGCTTGCGCGCGTCGGGCCAGCTCGGTCCCTGGTAGTCCGCGATCCGCTGGAAGCCGAGTTGCATCGCACCGTCGTCGCCGAGATAGACGAAGTCGTCGTCCTGGTAACCGGTCTTCCAGCCGGTCACCTTGCCGTAGAAGTCCGCGAGCGCCGCCGGGTCGCCGCAGTCGATGATGACCGCTCCCACGCTGGCCGCTTCAGCCATGCTGATCAGTCCTTCGAAACGTCGCCGGGTGCCGGATGCGCCCAGCAGTTCGGTCAGCATGCCGATCACGGCGGGCTGCGGTCTTGAACGATGTTGCGCTGCTTCCCCGGACGCGGCGTCGCCCGACCAGCGGTGGAGACCGAACGTACTCAGGAGGCAGGCGAGCCGGTCGGTCCCTGAGTCGACACCGTCTGCGCCGGCGACGTACGCGCCCAGGGGTTACGGCGTTGTCGGCGGGCTCTGTGGCGGAGCCCGGGACCGACTCGGCACGGGTGGAGTTGGGCTGGCGGCCGGTGCCTCAGGCGCGGTCTGGACCGCGGCACCTGGCATCACGGAGGCAGGTGCTACGAGCCGGACCCGGGGGACGACAAGACAGCCGGCCGCCAGGCTTGGCGCACCCGGCCGGACGGATCGCACGGAGCGAGAGGGCGGCGCCAGGACGTCCATCGTCGGCTCCCACTCCCATCACCCGGCTGTCCTCGGTCCGGCCGTGTGCAAACGTGTGCCGCCTTTCACCCTCCAGCCCGCAAAGGAGTGCGTCAACGCCGATCGGTGGGAGAAAATGACCACTGGTCACAAGTACCCAACCGAGCTGAGGTGTGCGCCGATGTCGGCAGCGGGTGTGTTGAGCCCCCTGGGAGTGGCCGCCGACGAGGAGCACGTCTACCGCCTGCTGCTGGCCGAGCCCGGCGCCGGCGCGACCGAGCTGCAGGCGCACTCCACGCTCAGTCCGGCCCGGCTCCGTCGCGCATTGACCGCCCTGGAGGGCAAGGCGATGGTCACCCGGAGCGAGGCGCGACCGGCGAGCTACCACCCGGCGCCGCCCGACATCGTCGTCGAGGCGCTCGTCAGTGCCCGGGAGGAGGAGCTCCAGCGCACCCGACTTGCCGCGCAGGAGCTCAGCGCGCTGCTGCAGACGCCGCCCGATCAGCCCCTGGTCAGCAAGGTCGTCGAGGTCATCACCAGCCCCGAGGCGGTCGTCCGGCGCTGGGCCCAGCAGCAGCGCACCGCCCGGCGCTCGCTCGAGGTCTTCGTCCGGCCGCCGTTCGCCCAGCCCAATCTGGACGAGGACGAGTCGGTCCAGCGATCCCTGTACGAGCGCGGCTGCCAGGTGCGCGGCGTCTACGACCAGCGAGCTCTCCAGGCGCCGGACATTCTGGCCAGCCTGCAGCGGACCGTCCCGCTCGGCGAGCAGGCCCGGATCGCGACCGAGCTGCCGGTCAAGCTCGCCCTGTTCGACCGGCGGCTCGCCTTCGTACCCCTCGGCCGCGGCGACAGCATGACCACGCTGGTCGTTCACGAGTCCGCCATGCTCGACGCCCTGGTCGCGCTCTTCGACCTGTGGTGGCATCGCGCGCTGCCCTTCGACAGTCCCAACGGCGTGGCGCCCGACTCGACTGCCGAACCCGACCTCGAGGCCAGCGTCATCGCCTTGATGCGAGCCGGACTCAAGGACGACGCGATCGCCCGTCAGCTCGGCGTCTCGACCACCACGGTCCGGCGGCGGATCAACGCCCTGGCGCTGAGCTACGGCGTGTCGACCCGGTTCCAGCTCGGGATCGCCCTGGGACAGCCGACCGTGGCAGCGGACTGAGCCGCCGTACGACGCGGCGACTGGACCCGCAAGGACGGCTATCAGGCGATGAAGACCCTGATGGCCTTGCCGAAGCCTCCGGATGCAGTCTTCTGCGCAAACGACCTGATGGCCATCGGCGCCTTGGACGTGGCGCACGAGCTCGGCCTCGAAGTCCCGGCCGATCTCGGCATCGTCGGTTTCGACGACGTCGACGCCGCGACGATCGTCTCGCCAACCCTGACCACCGTCCGCAATCCCGCCTACGACGCCGACAGCACGGCCGGGGATCTCCTGATGAGCCGGATCTCCGGCCGCTACAGCGGCGAGGGCCGCACCGTCCTTCTCCCCTGCCCGCTCGTCACCCGCGGCAGCGCCTGACGCGGGTCGGCCCGGGGCGTCAGCCGTCAGGTCGCGGGTGCCGGAGCAGTGGACTGAGCCTGAACTCCGACGGTCTCGTCGGACGGCATCAAGATCCACAGGATCGGGTAGACCAGGATCTGGCTGCCGGGAACGACCAGGAGGAGCAATACGAACAGAAGCCGGGCAGTCCACGGGGAGAGGCCGAAGTGCCGACCGAGACCTGCGCACACGCCGCCGAGTACTCGCCCGTCACGGGATCGAACCAGCCCCCGCTTGGCGAAGGCCTGGCGGATGTCGTTCATCGTGGTGTACGTCCTTTCGCGTGATACGTCAGGGGCCTTTCCCTGACATCTCCACTCTGCGTCGAACGACCGCCGGCCGACATCAGGCGTTGCCCTGACCTTTCCCTACCGCTTCCTCCGACCGAACCTGCGGCCGAACCGTTCGGCCATCGACCTCGGCGGCTTGATGTCGATCAGGTTCGACCCATCGGGCAGGGGGAGGCTCGCTGCTTCGTCCGCGGAGAGTGTCGTGCAGACGTGGGTGGTGTAGATCGCGCCGATGAAGTCTGCATCGATGAACCGGGTACCTTCGGCCGTCTGGACGTTGATGCCGTCGAACACGGAGACCTTCTCGTCGACCAAGACGGCCTGGACCGTTGCGAAGTGGTGCCCATCGCTCGTCTGCACCGGTGTGCCCGGCTGGAGCGCGGTGTAGGCGATCGGGTCGCCGGTCGCGTCAGGCATGCCTCAACTCTACGGCCGCCCCGCGACGACGGCGCGACTTCGCTTGTTGCGATGCAGCACTTGGGTGCGGCAGGTGAGTTGCGTACGCCCTCGGTTGGGCGCAACTGCTCAGACCGACGCAAGCCTCCCACCGGGCGAGGTGGC
>DATFRX010000386.1:0-6356 GCA_035262905.1 Nocardioidaceae bacterium | reverse complement strand
CTCGAAGGCATCGGCGGTCCGTCGCCCGGTGCCGCGGATCTGTATCGCGAGCGCGTTGCCGGGGGACCAGCCAGGCCGGTCGACGACGGCCTGGACCAGGTTGGCGATGTTCGGCGTTCGTTGCGCGGTGCCCGCTTCGTTGACCGTGTTCCAGGCCGGCGGCGTCCAGCTCACACTCTGGTTCGTGGTGGCCCGAGCAGCGAGGTTGCCGCTGACGGCCTGGTAGGTCGGCGCGTTGTCGGCGGCTTCGGCCCGGATGGTCAGGTTGGCGACGTCGGTGCTGACCTCGTCGGTGCGGAACTGCACGTACGCGTTGGTGATGGCGGCCCCGGCCGGGATCTGCAGGCCGGTGAACCGGGCGCCGACGATCTGCTGGGTGTTGCCGTCGGTCACGAGCTCGAGGTCGGCGCTGGTCAGTGCCGTGTTCCCACTCACCGCCTGTTCGGCGTCGTCGGAGCCGGTGGCGACCCGGACGCCGAGGGTCTGCGTCGTTCCGGGGGGTAGGGCGTGGACGGTGAGCTGGTCGAACGTGGTCAGGTCGCCGTCGGTCGCGGTGAGGCGCAGGACGTAGTCGCCCTGGCTGGAGAACATGGCGGTCGTGTCGACCGCGTCCGGGTTGGCGAAGCTGACCGTCCCGGGGCCGCTCGTCGCGGACCAGGTCGTTGTGACCGCCCCCGGCGGGTTCGGCTGGCCGTCGTCGGTGACGGTCGCGTCGAGCGTCACCGATGCGGGCAGGATCACCGACTGATCGGCGCCCGCGTCGACGGTGGGAGCCCGGTTCGCCACCGGACCCGTGCTGTACTCGACGTGCAGTAGCGGTGCCGAGGCGCCGCCGCCCTCGAAGGCCTCGGCGGTGCGCCGCCCCGTGCCGCGGAACTGCACCGCGAGGGCGTTGCCCTGGCTCCAGCCCGGCCGGTCGACCACGGCCTGCACCAGGCTGGCGATGTTCGGCGTACGTTGGGCGGCCGCGGACTCACCGACGGTGTTCCAGGCCGGCGGCGTCCAGGCCACGTTGGCGGTCGTGGTGGCGCGGTTGGCGAGGTTGCCGCTGACGGCCTGGTAGGTCGGGGTGTTGTCGGCGGCTTCGGCCCGGATCGTCAGGTTGGTCGCGTCGGTGCTGACCTCGTCGGTGCGGAACTGGACGTACGCGTTGGTGACCGTGGCGCCGGCGGGCACCTGCAGTCCGGTGAACCGGGTGCCAACGATCTGCTGCGTGTTGCCGTCCGCGCCCAACTCGAGGTCGGAGCTGGTGAGGGCCGTCGAGCCGCTCACGGCCTGCTCGGCGTCGTCCGATCCGCTCGCGACCCGGGTCTCGACGGCGCTCGGGCTGCCGACGGGCAGCACCAGGACCGTCACGTCGTCGGCGACCGTCACCTCGCCGTCGCTGACCGTGAGGCGGAGGGTGTAGGTGCCTGGGTCGGAGAACGTGGCGGTGGTGTCGACCGCGTTGGGGTTGCCGAAGGTGACCGTGCCGAAGCCGGTCACCTTGGACCAGCTCGCGGTGACCGCTCCTGGTGGGTTCGGCCGGCCGTCGTCGGTCACAGTGCCGTCCAGGCTCGCGGACGCGGGCAGGATGACGCTCTGGTCGGGACCGGCGCTCACCTGCGGCGGCTGGTTGGTCGATCCGACCGGCGGCAGCGACGCAGACAGCTCGTACATCCGACCGTCGTTCTCGGTCGGATGGGAGTCGTTGTCCTCGCCGCGAGCGACGACGTAGTAGGTGCGGATCGAGGGGTTGGTCGAGCCGGGCGCGACCGCGAGTCCGGCGGCGGCGACCATGCTCGCCGAGGTCGTGCTGATCGTGTTGAGCAGGCCGCCGGACTTGTCGAGCTCGTAGATCGTGTCCGAGCCGTCGTCGACGACGACGATGGTGTCGCGTACGGAGTCGTAGCCGATCCCTTCCGGGTCGCGGGCGCCGTACACGGCGATGTCGAAGTTGCTGCGGACGTCATCGAAGGTGCCGAACTGACCGTCGGGACCGCGCTGGATCCGGAAGACCTGTGTGTTCACGCCATCGACGGTGAAGATCGAGCCGGTCGCCGAGTCGTAGTCGATTCCCTCCGGGTCGGTGTTGCCGAAGCTCGCGGTGTCGAAGTGCGTGACGGTGTCGTCGCCGGTGCCGTAGCGTCCGTCGCCGCCCGGTGCGACGTCGTAGATCTCCTTCTGGTCGTCGTCGCTGACGAGCAGGTGGTTGTTGCCCGGGTTGTAGCCGACGCCGACCGGCTCCTCGGACCACGGCAGCGACACACCCGTGTCGTCGACGACGCCGGCGCGTGTCGTCCGGTAGAAGTTCACGTTCTGGAAGATCGGCATCTCGTTGACTTCGCCGTCCACGATGAACAGCCGGTCCGGGCCGGGGAGGTACGTGACGCCGGAGGGGTCCGGGCTCGGCGGGTTGTAGGCCGATGTGGCGACCGTGCGGATCAGGGTGCCGGTGGCCGCGAGGGCGGCGACCGCCGAGGCCTGCAGGCTCGCCTCGACGATCTCACCGGTCACCTTCCCGGCGCCGGCGTCGGCGATGTACAGGTTGGTCGTCGACGGCGCGTCGGTACGGTCGGCCGAGGGCGCGAAGGTGAGTCCGCTGACGTTGGCGAGACTGAGTCCGGAGGCGTCGTACCGCGTCTTGATCGCGCCGTCGCGGCCAATGCCGAGCAGTTCGTCCGCGGTGGCGTCGTATGTGTAGGCGAGTGAGGAGTCCGGCGCCGTCGCGATGCCGCGGAGGCTGTGTCCGCTGACGCCTTGGACCGGAGTTCGCCGCACGGAGCCGTCGGGCGCGATCCGTACGACGGTCGTTCCGGCGTCGAGGACGACGAGGGCGCCGGAGGACGTGTACGTCGCGGCTGCCGGGTCACGTACGTCGGCGGCGGGGACCCGCCCGAACGCGCCGTCCTTCGGGTCGACCGCGATCGGCTCGCCGGCTCGCAGCCAACGCAGTCCGAGCTTCTCGTGTCGGGTCTCGGCCGGCGTGAGTGCGACGACGGTGGTGCGATTGGAGGTGTCGGCGCCGGAGATGACGAGCCGGCGAGACGCTCCGTCCCAGGCGAGCCCGGTCGGTCGGCGGATCCCGTGCACCACGGTGGCGAACGACCGGATCTTCTCGACCTCGCCGGCGACGCCGATCGGATCGGCCTCCGAGCGCGGATCCGCGCTGGACGCCGCTGTGACTCCGACCAGACCGGTCGTGGCGAGGAGGGCTGGCCAGGCGCTGATGCCGGCGATGATCTTCGACGCACGTCTCATACTCGAGTCACTCCCTCGAGTCGGCACAACCCGTCCAGTGTCTGATCAAGCGCTCATTTCGTCCTCCCTGGAATGGCGTAGTCGGCCTACGCAGCCGGCGCGGCCGTACGCGTCGGAGACGCCGTTGCAGTTGTCCCCAGGCTCGAGTGCCGCGGCCGTTGTCCACAGTCGGTCTCTCGTCCGCCTCGGTCCGGGCGCTTCGCCGCCACGCTGGCGAGTGGAGGTGGAGTCATGGCATCCACGGCAGACGGCCGACGCGCGCTCGGCCAGTGGGGAGAGGACCTCGCGGCTCGATGTCTTGTCGAGGCCGGGCTGGTGGTCCTCGATCGCAATTGGCGATGCGATCTCGGCGAGCTCGACATCGTGGCCCGCAGCGGTGACGTCCTGGTCGTGGTCGAGGTCAAGACCCGGACGACGGACCTGTTCGGGCCGCCGATGGCTGCTGTCACGCGGCCGAAGGCAAGTCGGCTGCGCCGGCTGACAGCGCGCTGGCTGGCCGAGCACACCGTGTCGCCACGGGAGGTCCGGATCGACGTCGTCTCGATCTTCGTGCCCCACTCCGGGGTTCCGGAGATCGAGCACCTGCAGGCGGTGGCTTGAGTGGCGTTGGCGTCGACGCGAGCGGTCACGCTCGAGGGAGTTCGTGGCACGGTCGTCGAGGTCGAGGCCCATATCGGGCCTGGCCTGCCCAAGACCGTGCTGGTCGGCCTGCCGGATGCCGCGCTCAACGAGTCCCGCGACCGATGTCGGGCCGCCGTGATCAACTCCGGCCACTCGTGGCCCAACCGCAGCCTCACGATCGGACTGTCACCGGCCTCGGTGCCCAAGAGCGGCGCGATCTACGATCTGTCGATCGCGATGGCGGTGCTGGCCGCGGCCGGGACGATTCCGGACCAGCCGATCCGCGACGCCGTCGTGCTGGGTGAGCTCGCCTTGGACGGGCGACTGCGAGCGGTTCCGGGCGTCCTGCCGGCGACCCTTGCCGCCGCGCAGGCCGGGTTCAGCCGGGTGATGGTGCCCGAGGCCAATGCGGCCGAGGCATCGGCAGTCGAGGGCGTGGCCGTGGTCGGCCTGCGTTCGCTCGGTCATGCGATCGCCCTGCTGACCGGCGATCCCGAACCGGACGATCCGCCGGTGCCGCCACTGTCCTACTCGCCGCGCGCGATCTGGTCCGGCCAGGACCGGATCGCCGGCCTGGACCTCGCGGAGGTGCTCGGTCAGGGCGAGGCCAGATGGAGTGTCGAGGTCGCTGCCGCCGGGGGGCACCATCTGCTGCTCGAGGGCCCACCGGGTGCCGGCAAGACCATGCTGGCCGAGCGGTTGCCCGGTCTGCTGCCCGATCTCGATCCCGACGAGTCGCTGGAGGTGAGTGCCGTGCACTCGATCGCGGGCACGCTGCCGTCCGACCAGCCGCTGCTGACCCGGCCGCCGTTCCTCGATCCGCATCACACCGCGTCGCTGGTCTCCATCGTCGGCGGCGGGAGCCGTGTCCTGCGGCCCGGCGCGATGTCACTGGCCCATCGGGGCGTGCTGTTCATGGACGAGGCTCCGGAGTTCGCCGGTCATGTATTGGAAGGGCTCCGGCAGCCGCTTGAGAGCGGTCAGATCAGCATCGGACGATCCGAGCGGACGGCGACCTTCCCGGCTCAGTTCCAGCTGGTCCTGGCCGCGAACCCATGTCCTTGCGGATTCGACTGGGGGCGGAGCGACAGCTGCGAGTGCACACCCAGCGGGAAGCGCCGCTATCGCAACCGGATCTCGGGTCCGGTCCGCGATCGGATCGACATCTACCGCCAGGTCCGGCCGGTGCGCCGCCACGAGTTGCACAGCGACCTGGCGTTCGTCGAGAGCACGACTGTGGTCGCCGAGCGGGTCCGCGCCGCGCGTGACCGCCAGGACGCTCGCTATGCGGGTACGCCGTGGCGGCGCAATGCCGAGGTGCCCGGGACCATGCTGCGGATGCACTGGCCGGTGCGAGCACCCAAGGTCGGCCAGGTCGAGGAGTGGCTCGCCGAGGGCCGGATCAGTGCCCGCGGCGCGGACCGTATCCTCCGGATCGCCTGGACGCTCGCCGACCTGGTCGGCCGTGCCGAGCCGAGCGACGACGACGTCCACAACGCGATGCAGCTGCGCAGCTCAGGTGCACTGGGCGTGGCCACGACCCGCTCGGCCGAGGGCGTGGCATGAGCGCCGGATCGAACCGTGGGGCTGACGCCAGCGATCCACCGGCATTGCCGGCGGCCGGCACGTCGAGCACGGCCGAGGAGCGGCTCGCGCGGCTGGAGCTCTCGCTCGTCACCGAGCCGGGCCATCCGCGTCTTGCCGATCTGGTTGGCGCGATCGGACCGGTGGAGACCCGCGAGCGGATCCGGACCGGTGGCACCGGCATCCCGCCGTCCTGGCATGCCGCGGTGCGTCGCGATGTCGCCCAACGGGCCGAGGAGTTGCTCAACGCTGCCGAGCAACGCGACTGGCGCTGGCTATGTCCGGGCGACGACGGCTGGCCGGAGCGTCTCGACGACCTCGCACACGCCGAGGAGCTCCAGGAGCGTGGCGGCATCCCACTCGGCGTGTGGGTTCGCGGCCGTGCCGAGCTCGCCTCGGCCGAGCGTTCGGTGGCGGTGGTCGGAGCCCGGGCCTGCACGGAGTACGGCGCCCAGGTCGCCGGTGACATCGCGGCCGACTGTGCCGACCGGGGGATCGCGGTGATCTCCGGGGCCGCCTACGGCATCGACGCGGCCGCTCATCGCGGTGCGCTTGCGCTTCGCGGGCCGACCGTGGCGGTGCTGGCCTGCGGGGTCGATCTGGCCTACCCGACGGCCCATCAGCCGATGCTTGAGCGGATTGCGGGGGAGGGGCTCGTGGTGAGTGAACTTTGTCCGGGGGCGCGGCCGTCTCGGGTGCGGTTCCTGGCTCGCAACCGGCTGATCGCCGCTCTCGCGACCGGCACGGTCGTGGTCGAGGCCGCGCGCCGTAGTGGCGCTCTCAACACGCTCAACTGGGCGAATCGGCTGGGCCGGCCGACGATGGGCGTTCCCGGCCCGGTCACGAGTTCGGCATCGGCGGGGGTCCACCAGGTGATCCGTGACGCCGGAGCCGTCCTGGTCACCGGCGGA
>DATFRX010000385.1:0-5488 GCA_035262905.1 Nocardioidaceae bacterium | reverse complement strand
ACTCACAAGAGAACGGACCCCCCATGCGCGACTCTGGTTCGATCCGGCCGGCCGACTCCCGATCCGCGGCTCGGATCGTCGTCGTGGGAGGCGGTGCCGCCGGGGTCCTGACCGCGGCTGCGCTGGCACGTCGCGCCGAGGCCGATCGGCCGATCGAGATCCGGGTGGTCGAACGCGAGCGCTGCATAGGCCTCGGACTCGCATACGGCAGGGCCGATCCGGAGCACGTGCTCAACAACACCGCGAACCGGATGAGTGCCTACCGCGACGAGCCGGACCATCTGCTGCGGTGGTGTGCCGCGCGTGGTGTCGTGGCCGATCGGGGGAGCTACCTGCCGCGCCAGGTGTACGGCCGCTACCTGTCGAGCGTGCTCGGCAGCGCCGGTGCGATGCCGGGGGCCACGGTGCTTCGGATCCGCGGCGAAGCGGTCGGTGTACGCGAGGCGGCCGATTGCGTCTCGGTGGAGCTCAGCTGCGGCTGGTCGGTGCCGGGCGACGCCGTCGTACTCGCGCTGGGCAACCCGCCGCCGCATCCGCAGCCGGTCCGAGGCGTGGCGCTCGGCGGACCGCGCTACGTCGCCGACCCCTGGGCGACGGGTGCGCTCGATGCGGTCGGCGCCGACGACCGGGTGCTGTTGATCGGCACCGGACTCACGATGGTCGACGTGGCGCTGAGTCTGGCGGCGCGGTGGCCCGGCGTACGGATGGTCGCCGCGAGCCGACATGCCCTGCTGCCGCAGTCGCATGCGCAGGTGCCGTTCCCGGTGTCCGACGGAGTCGCGCCGCCGGAGCCCGGACTGCGATCGCTGGTCCACGCCGTGACGCAGCAGCTTCGAGCCGCTACGGCAGCCGGGCACGACTGGCGAGGCGTTGTGGACGGCATCCGGCCGCAGGTCGGCGACCTGTGGGAGGGGCTGTCCTACGAGGACCGCGATCGCTTCGTACGCCATCTGGCCCGGCGCTGGGAGGTGCATAGGCATCGGATGGCGCCGGCGGTCGCCGATCGGATCGATGAACTGCGGGCCTGCGGCCGACTCGACGTGCGGGCGGGACTGCCGGAGCTCGCCGGGTTCACCCGCATCGTCAACTGCACCGGGCCGCAGTCGGTGGCAGCGCCGGGCTGGAACGCGCTGGTCGACCGGCTACTCGCTGACGGCCAAGCCCGCCCGGACCCGCTGCGACTGGGCTTCGACCTCGATCGCCACGGTGCGCTGGTGGACGCGACCGGGACGGCTTCGCCAAGGGTGTACGCGATCGGCGCAGCCCGCCGCGGCACTCGATGGGAGGCGGCGGCCATCCCCGAGATTCGTCGGCATGCCACGGATCTGGCCGCCCATCTGCTCGGTCCGGCCGCGGCGACGGAGCTCGACGACAACGGACTCACCGAGGCGCGCCAGGCCTAACCGTCCACTGGCGGTAGGCAAATTGCGAGACACGCCGGCGTGTCTCGCAATTTGCCTACCCCCAGTGGGCAGAGCCGTCCGCCGGCCCTAGCTGTCGGCGGAGGCGGACTCGGACTCGGGGGCATCGGACTTGCGGCGGCGGGTGAGGTCCCGGGCCCGATTGCGCAGGCCGCGGGTGACGTTGCGGCGGGTGAACTGTCGCCGCTCGAGCCGACCGACCTCGCGACGGAGCTGGGTGATCTCGACGAGCAACTCCGCGGTGGCGGCGGCCGCTGTGTCGATGATGTCGTCGCGCTTCCAGCGGCCCGGCCAGGTGCCGTCGGTCCGGTGTGGCCGTAGGTCGTCGAGCTCGCCGCGTACGTCGTAGCCGGCCGACTTGATGCCGTCGACCCACTCCTGCGCCATCTCGTCGGCCCGGTCGAACATGTTCCCCGGCAGGACGGGGGCGTCCGAGCGCGACACGGACGGCAGGATGGTCTGGGCATAGAGGTTCTTCGCGACCGCACCGAACTCGTCGGCGACCAGTCGTCGGTCGAGCGAGCGGTTGACCCGGCGCAGCAACTCGATGTCGGCGACGCCGAGCCGAGGGTTCTTGCGGACCTCGCCGCCGGGAGTGAGCCGGCCGGGGTCGGCGATGCCGAGCAGTTCGCCAAATCGGCGCCACAGCAGTCCGGGATCGGCTGCGGCGTGCGGGACGGTGACGATGTGTACGCGCTCGGGCGGCAGGTCGCCCGCCCAGGCGTCGATCACCTTGAGCAGACGTTGGGCCGCGAAGTCACGGGCCGGCGGGGCATCGGCGTCGCGATCCTTCGGCGGGATCTCGCCGAGGCCGGCGCGCCGAGCGTACCCACGGAACTGGACCCAGCGGCCGTGCTTGATCGCCTCCTGCCAGTCGGCGACCGCCTGGCGTCCGGGGTCGCGGGCGGTGACGACGACGTGGATCTCGCGTTCCTCGAGTTGCGCCCGGGCTCGCCGCGCGGCGTCTCGCTTCGCGGTGGCAAGGATCTCGTGCGAGATGACGACCCGGCCCTCGTAAGCGAGGGCTCGACCGACCAGCCGCGGCCAGGCTCCCTCGGCCTGCGGTCGGAGGCCGCCGGCGAAGGTGCGATTCTCCCGGGCGTCGAGGGCGGCGTAGAAGTGGTCGCGATAGCCGTCGAACGGATAGAGCAGGCCCTCGCGCCGCAGCCAGCGCCGGTGTTGGCGCAGCATGTCCTGCAGATACGTCGTGCCTGACTTGGGGAGGCCGACGTGCAGGAAGATCGGTCCTTTGCTCGGACCGGATTCGGGCATGAGGGCGAGTCTATGCGCCGCTGGTCAGCCGGAGGCCACCGGCGTCTGCGGCCGGTCCTATGCTCCGACGAATGGCACGAGTACGCGTCGGCATCTCGGGTTGGAGCTATCCCGGCTGGCGAGGCGACTTCTATCCGCGCGGTCTCCCGCACCGCCGCGAGCTGGAGTACGCCGCGGAGCGCCTGACGTCGATCGAGATCAACGGCACCTTCTATTCGCTGCAGCGGCCGGACAGCTTCGTGTCGTGGCGGGACCAGACGCCGGACGACTTCGTGTTCTCGGTCAAGGCGAGCCGGTTCATCACGCACATGAAGCGGCTGCTCGATGCCGAGACGACGCTGCCCAACTTCTTCGGCCAGGGCGTACTCGCGCTGGGGCCCAAACTGGGTCCTATCCTCTGGCAGTTGCCGCCGACGATGGCCTTCGAGCCCGATCGGCTGGAGCCGTTCTTCGCCCAGTTGCCGCACACGACGTCAGAGGCAGCCGAGCTCGCCGAGACGCACGACGAGCGACTCGAGGGGCGGTCGTGGACGACGACGGACGCCGATCGGCCGATCCGGCACGCGGTCGAGGTACGCCATCCGAGCTTCCGCGATCCGGCGTTCATCGACCTGCTGCGGCGGCATGACCTCGCGCTCGTCGTCGCCGACGCCGCCGGGTCCTGGCCCGCGCTCGAGGACGTGACGGCGGAGTTCGTGTATGTCCGGCTGCACGGTGCGGAGGAGCTCTACACCAGCGGCTACGACGCCGACGCACTCGACTCATGGGCCGGGAAGATCCGGCGCTGGGTCGGCGGCGAGGCACCGGCGGGCGAACGCACCGTGGGTACGCCGGCCGACCGGGCCAAGCAGGGCCGAGACGTCTTCGCGTACTTCGACAACGACGCCAAGGTCCGAGCGCCGTACGACGCGATGGCGCTGATCGAGCGGCTCGACGGAACTTGAGGGATAGCGGTAGCCATCGCTACCCGAATGTCTCAAGATTCGCGGCACCGATTGACATGCCAGTTCTGAGCAGTAAGTCTAGTATGCAACTGTAATTAGGGAGTTTCGATCGACCGCTATGAAGGAGGGTCCCGATGACCGAGACGACCGGTCGCAACAGCAGCGCCGAGCTCGAGCAGCTCCTCACGTTGATTCAGGGAGCGTCCGGCCGGGCGGCGTTGCGGCCCTATCTGTCGGATCCGGATCCCGACGTCCGCCGGACCGCCGTCGAGGTGGTCGCGCGGCAGCGTCCTGAGTGGGGTTTCGACGCGCTGTGCCTGGCGTTGCTGGACGCGTCCGACTCGGTCCGGGTGGCCGCCGTCGAGGCACTGCGCCCGTTGGAGCCGGAGTTTCCGGACCAACCGCAACTGTTCGACTTCCTGGAGCAGGCATTGGCCAGCCCGAGTGTTCCGGTGCGGGAGATCGCCGTGCGGCTGCTGCGGCGTACCTCCGATGCCAGCGTGTCGACCTTCGTCGTCGCGGCGCGGGATGACGAGCCCAGCGTCCGTCGCGAAGCCGTCCGTGGCCTGGCCGACTTGGGCGCTGTGTCCGAGATCGGGACCCTGATCGAAGACGACGATCCGGACGTACGAGCCGCCGCTGTGGCCGCGATCGCGACCGCTTCGCCGTCCGGTCTGTCACGCAACGAGTTGACCGACTGACGAACTGTCGAGGTCAGCGGCGTCGGCTCGCCTACGATTCCTCCATGAATCTCAACACCCCGCGCCGACGCGCGGCCGGCCTCGGGCTCATGCTGCTGGCCATCGGCGTCGCCGCGTGTGCTCCTACCGACGAGAGCACCCAGTCGGACAACAGCCAGTCGTCGGCTTCTGCACAAGACTGTGCTGTCGACCAGTTGCCGCTCAAGACCGCAGGGCAGCTGACCATCGGCACCGACTCGCCAGCCTATCCGCCGTACTTCGAGAAGAACGATCCATCCAATGGCAAGGGCTTCGAATCCGCCGTCGCCTACGCCGTCGCCGAGGAGATGGGTTTCACTCGCGACCAGGTCAAGTGGGTCACGGTGCCGTTCAACTCCAGCTACAAGCCGGGAGCCAAGGACTTCGACTTCGACATCAACCAGATCTCGATCACGGCCAAGCGCGAAGAGGCCGTGACCTTCTCCGACGGCTACTACACGGCCTCGCAGGCGATCATCACGCTGAAGGACAGCGACTACGCCGACGCGACGACCCTGGCCGACTTCGCCAACGCTCGACTCGGTGCGCAGATCGGGACGACGTCGCTGGACGCGATCGACAACGACATCCAGCCGAGTACGCAGCCGCAGATCTTCGACAACACCAACGACGCCAAGCAGGCGTTGCTCAACGACCAGGTGGACGGGATCGTCGCCGACCTGCCGACGGCGCTCTACATCACCGCGGTCGAGATCCCGCAGGGCACGGTGGTGGGGCAGTTCCAGGTGTCGTCGGGTGAGACCGAGCAGTTCGGTCTGCTGATGGAGAAGGGTAGTGAGCTCGCGCCGTGCGTCAACAAGGCACTCGGGACGCTGAAGGACAACGGCACACTGGCCCAGATCGAGCAGCGCTGGATGTCGCAGTCCGTCGACGTCCCAACGCTGTCGTGACCCGGTAGCGAGGTGTCCTCTACTACGGCGCCGCTCGACTGGACACCGAGCGACCGTCAGCTCGAGCGTCTCGCGTGGCGGCGCGCTCGGTCCCGTCGGCGTACGACGATCGCGCTCGTCTCGACGGTCGTCGTCTTCGGCATCGCGGCGATCGTGATCGTCAGTTCGCCGGGCTGGGATCGGGTCCAGGAGACCTTCTTCAACTGGGGCGAGGCGAAGTC
>DATFRX010000384.1:0-14695 GCA_035262905.1 Nocardioidaceae bacterium | reverse complement strand
CGAACTCGAACGGCTACCGACGACGACGAAGCTGGAGCTCGATCGACTCGGTCGCGACGACACGGCTCACCTGCTGTCCGGTCTGCTCGGCTCGATCGCCCCGTCCTCGCTGGTCGACCAGGTGCAGCAGCGATCGGCCGGGAACCCGCTGTTCGCCGAGCACCTGCTGGCCTGGTCGAACGATGCACAGGGCAGCGTGCCCGAGACGCTGCGCGAGCTGCTCGGGTCCAGAGTCGCGTTGCTGGCGGAGCCGACCCGGCGGGTGTTGCGGGTGGCGTCGGTGCTCGGTCGGGTCGTCAGTCTCGAACTGCTTGCCGAGACCGCTGACCAATCGGAGGCCGCGGCCGAGGAGGCGCTGCGCCCTGCGGTCGAGCGGTATGTCGTCGAGCCCCGTGCCGACGGCGACTACGGCTTCCGCCATCCGCTGTTCCGAGAGGTCGTCTACGCCGAGCTGCTGCCGGGCGAGCGGCGCCGGCTGCATGCGGCCGCCGCCAACGCACTGACCGCTGCCAGCGACGGCTCGTTCTCGGTCGCCGGTGAGGTCGCTCGGCACTGGCAGGCGGCCGGCGACGTCCCGCGGGCGTTTCGGTCCGCCGTCGCGGCCGGTCTCGCCGCCGCCGAGGTCTACGCCCTTGCCGATGCCGCTGAGGACCTGGCGCGAGCCGTCGAGCTGAGCCGCGAGCTGCCGGACGAGGCGTTCGACCAGCTCCCGGTCGACCGGATCGACCTGTTCGCCCAGGCCGCCCAGATGGCCAGCCTGGTCGGTCACAGCGAGCGGGCCACGACCCTGGTTCGAGAGGCCGCCGGGATGACCGACGACCCGGTACGCCAGTCGCAGCTGTTGGAGCGTGAAGGGGCGTACTGCTTCAACACCGGCATGTTCGACGAGGCGATGGTGGCCTACCAAGGGGCGCTGAAGCTGCTTCCGGAGCAGCCGCCGACGCCGATCCAGGCGCGAGTGTACGCCGGGCTCGGCATGCTCGCGATGGCCAACACCCGGCTCGACGAGGCGATCGAGACCTGCGATCGGGCGGTCGCGATCGCCCGGGCGGTGGACGGCGTACGCGAGGAGGGCCGGGCACTCAACGCGCGCGGAGTCGTCACGGCGTACCAGGGCGACGTCGACGGCGGCGTCGACCAACTGCGCCGGTCGCTGGAGATCGCCGAGGAGTTGCAGGAGCCGGACGACCTAGCCGCGGCGTACATCCATCTGTCCCATGTCCTGGGCCTGGCCGGTCGGTTCGACGAGATGCTCGCGGTCGGCAAGGCCGGCACCGCTGCGCTGCGCCGGATCGGGATGCATCGACAGGAGGGTGCCTTCCTGCTCGCCAACCTGTCCGAGGCGCTGATCAAGGTCGGCCGCTGGCCGGAGGCGACCGATCTGCTCAGCCAGGCGCTGGCGCAACGGTCGAAGGGAATGCAGTCCTTCCCAGTCCTCATCCAGAGTGCGCGGCTGTCCCTGGTCATCGGCGACCTGGACGCGGCCCAGGAGCGGGTCGACCAGGCGACGTCACTGCTCGCCGACGGCGGTGCGCCGGACGCTTGGCACCGGGAGCGGCTCGAGGTGGCGACCGAGGTCGCGCTGTGGCAGCGCCGGCCGGACCACGCCGCCCGGCTGGCCGACGAGGGCATCACGCTGGTCGAGGGCAACGACGAGCAGCGGTTTGCCGGGCAGCTGGTCGTCCTCGCGTTACGGGCGCAAGCGGACCTGGCGGAGACCGCTCGTGCTGGCCGGAACGGACGGCAGCTGGCAGCGGCGGTCGATGATGGCGACGCGATCGTGGCTCGGGCCCGCAACCTGCAGCCCGATCCACTCGATTCCGACGCCGACGAGTGGCCCGAGAGTCCGGCGCTCGCGCTGACCGGCCGGGCCGAGCTTGCCCGCCTCGCCGACCAGGACGATCCCCGTCGATGGGATTCGGCGGCCTCGGCCTGGGACGCGATCGAGCGGCCGTTCGCCGTCGCGTACACCCGATGGCGTGAGGCCGACGCCATCTGCCGCCAGCACGAACGGTCCGAGCGGTCGATCACCGCGGTACGCCGGGCGCACCGGCTTGCCATCCGGCTCGGCGCGAGCGTGCTGGCGTCGGAGGTCTCCGAGCTGGCCCGCTGGTATCGCATCGACCTGGCCGCGCCGGCGACCGAGAGCCGTGGCGCCGACGACAGCGCGGCCGCCGTCGAGGACATCGGCCTGACGCCGCGCGAGCTCGAGGTGCTGGCCGGGCTCGCCGCCGGACAGACCAACCGGCAGCTTGCCGACGAGCTGTTCATCAGCGTCAAGACGGCGAGCGTGCACGTGTCGAACATCCTCCGCAAGCTCGACGTCAGCGGCCGCGAGGAGGCAGCTCGAGTCGCCTATCGCCTCGGCCTGGACCGCAAGCCCTGACGCTTCACCACGCTCTCGTGGTGCGTGCGCACTCTGCACGGCGTCGAACCCATGCGAAGTGCGTACACGCCATGCAAAGCGCTAGGCCGACCGTCGCCGGGTCTGCCGCGGCGTGGCTGTCAAAGTTCGGTCGACCAGTCGCGGGTCTCGAGTGCCTCGCGCACCCGGTCGAGGAAGCCCGCGGCGTAGCCGGTGTCGATGGCGTGGTGGTCGAAGCTGAGGCCCAGGGTGCCGACCGGATGCACCGCGACGACGTACTCACCCGGCTCCCGCTCGATCGCGACCGGCTTGGCCTGCACCGAGCCGATGGCGAGTGCGGCCGCTTGGTCGGAGCCGAGGACCGGCGCGGTCAGCAGGGTGCCGTACGGGCCGGCGTCGCTGACCGTGAATGTCGCTCCCTCGGTGTCTTCCGCATCGAGGTCACCGGCTCGCGCCCGATCCGTCATGGCCGAGATCTGCTGCGCGAGGGCAGTCAGCCGTAGCCGGTCGGCGTCTCGTACCACCGGGGTCACCAAGCCGCCCGGCGTCAGGTCGACGGTGACGCCGAGGTGCACCGGGCGGGTCTGCTCATCGACCTGGGCGTTGAGGTACGGGAACGCCGCCAGCGCATCGATGACGGCCCGGGCGACGAACGCCAGTTGCTCGAGCGTGACACCGGCGGCCGAGCGGCGCGCCCGGTCCACGCCGAAGTAGTCGACCTCGACCGCCATGAACACGATCGTGGCCGCGACCGGCGACGGCTCCGGCTGCACCGCTTCGACACCGCCCTCGGTGCCGACGTCGGGCGGCGCAGCGGCGGCGACCACCGACTCGACGTCGGCGGCCAGGATCCGGCCCTCGGGACCACTGCCGGCGACATCGGGCTGGCGAAGCCCGGCCTCGCGCAGCAGCCGCCGGGCCCGCGGGCTGGCCCGATGCCGCGTGTTGGGACGGCGCGGCTCGGCGGCGACGGTCATGCTTCGGCCTCACTCATGAGTTCATCGCCTTCTGGATCGTGGTGACGATCCGCTCCGCCGACGGCCGCGTGATGTCTTCGAGCGCGTCAGCGGCCGGCAGCGGGATGTGCGGCGTCGTGATCCGGATCGGCGGTCCGTCGAGATCCCAGAAGACCTCCTCGCCGATGATCGACACCACCTCGGCACCCCAGCCGCACAGCCGCGGGTTCTCCTCGACGGTGAAGACCCGGCCGGTGCGGCTGACCGCGTCGAGGATCGCTGCCGTGTCGAGTGGCACCAGCGACCGGACGTCGACGACGGTGCACTCGATGCCGGACCGCGCGAGCTCGTCGGCGGCCTCCAGCGCTCGCGGCGTCATGCTGCCGAGCGACAGGATCGTGGCGTCGTCGCCGGACCGGCGTACGGCGGCCGTGCCGAGCGTGTCGACGATCTCGCCGTCGGCGACCTCATCGCGTACCGGATAGAGCGCTTTCTCCTCGAGGAACACCACCGGATCCGGATCGCGTACGGCGGCTGCCATCAGCCCGATCACGTCCTCGGCGTTGGACGGCACGACCACCTTGAGTCCCGGGATCGCCATCATCCAGTTCTCGACGGCCTGCGAGTGCTGGGCGCCGAACCGCAGTCCGCCGCCGTTGCCGGCCCGGACGACGAGCGGGAACGACATCTGACCGGCCGTCATGTAGCGCGACTTGGCGACCTGGTTGGCCAGGATGTCCCAGCAGACGGCGAAGAAGTCGCTGAACATGATCTCGGCGATCGGCCGCATGCCGGTCATGGCCGCCCCCATCGCGGCGCCGAGGATCGCCTGCTCGCTGATCGGGGTGTCGCGTACGCGCCGGGGACCGAACTCCTCCAGCAGCCCGACCGTGCTCTTGAAGACGCCGCCGGCGGCAGCGATGTCCTCGCCGATCAGCACGACGTTGTCGTCACGTCGCATCTCCTGGGCGATGCCGCGGGCGATCGCCTCGCGATAGGTCAGTTGCGCCATGCCGACCCTCCGTCCGCCCACAGGTCGGTCATGACGAGATCCGCACCCGGCTCGGCTCCGCCACGGGCCTCCTCGGTGGCGCGATCGACCAGCGCCTCGACCTCGGAGTCGATCGCGTCCAGCTCGGTCGCCGCGGCGCCGATGTCGAGCAGCCGGTCGCGATACATCGGCAGCGGATCGCGAGCCAGCCACTTCTGCACCTCGTCGTCGGGCCGGTACTTGCCCGGGTCGGCGCGGGAGTGGCCGCCATGGCGATAGGTCTTGGCCTCGATCAGGCTGGGACCCTCGCCGGCCCGGGCCCGCGCCAGGGTCGCGCTGGCCGCCGCGTACATCGCGTCCGGGTCGTTGCCGTCGACGATCAGCGGTTCGAGACCGTACGAGCCGGCCCGGTCGGCTGCCGGATGCGTCACCGACGTGACCTGGCCGATCGGCGTGTACTCCATGTAGAGGTTGTTCTCGCACACGAACACGATCGGCAGCCGCCAGATGACGGCGAAGTTGAGCGCCTCGTGGAAGGCGCCGATGTTGGTCGTCCCGTCGCCGAAGAAGCACACCGCGACCTGGTCGGTGCCGCGATACTGTGCACTCCACGCGGCTCCGTTGGCGATCGGCAGATGCGCGCCGATGATCGCGTACGAGCCCATCACGCCGTGCTCGACGCTGGTCAGGTGCATCGAGCCGCCCTTGCCCTTCATCAGCCCGTTCTCGCGGCCGAGCAACTCGGCGAGCACCGGCGTCATGGGTACCCCGCGGGCGAGGGTGTGGGCGTGGCCGCGGTAGGTCGCGAACGTGTAGTCGTCGGCTCGCATCGCGACACCGAATCCGGCAGCGATCGCCTCCTGTCCGATCGACAGATGACTCGTGCCCTTGACCAGGCCCTCCATGAACAATCGATAGGCCCGCTGCTCGAACAGGCGCAGCTCGACGCACGAGCGATAGAGCGCCAGTCGGGTCCGAAGCGGGATGTCGGCCAGGCCGGCATTGGCCACCGGCGCGTCGTCTCGTCTACGTGCTGCCATGGGCGGCTCCGTGGGTTGGTCGGGAGATTCGGCGCGATGGAACGGGCGTCTAATAGGCATTGGCGATCACGAGCTCGTGGGACGGGAACAGCGTGATGACGACGGGCCCCTCGTCGGTCAAGACGACCTCCTCCTCGAGTCGTGCCGCCGAATATCCATCGGCCGCTGGGCAGTAGGTCTCCAGCGCGAAGACCATGCCGGTCTGCAGCTCCACCGGCTCCTTCATCGAGTTCAGCCGCGAGATGATCGGGCGCTCGTGCAGCCCGAGTCCGAGGCCGTGCCCGAACTGCAGTCCGAACGCCGCGAGCTCGTCGCTGAAGCCGAACTCGGTCGCCTCCGGCCAGACGGCGGCCACCTCGTCGGTGCCGACGCCCGGCCGTACTGCCGCGATCGAGGCGTCCATCCACTCGCGTGCCTGGGCGTACGCGTCCTGCTGGCTCGGTGTCGCACTGCCGACACCGAACGTGCGGTAGTAGCAGGTCCGGTAGCCGTTGAACGAGTGGATGATGTCGAAGAACGCCTGATCGCCCGGCCGGATCAGCCGGTCGGTGAAGTTGTGCGGATGCGGGTTGCAGCGCTCGCCCGCGATCGAGTTGACCGCCTCGACCTGGTCGGAGCCCATCTCGATCAGCCGCTTGCTGGCCAGGGCGACGATCTCGTTCTCGCGTACGCCGGGTTTCAGCGCCTCGACGATGTCCTGGTAGACGCCGTCGACCATCGCGGCCGCCTGCGTGAGCAGCATGATCTCGTCGGTCGACTTGAGCTGCCGGGCGTCGAGCATCAGTTGCTGGCAGTCGACGACCGTGAGCCCTTGGCGCTGCATCTCGAAGAGGAATGCCGGCTCCACGATGTCGACCCCGACCGGCGCGTCGGCGACTCCGGCGTCGGTGAGTAGCCCCTTGATCTGGCGGACGGCGGACTCCATCAGACCGGCGCTCGGCGCGACGGCACCGCGCATCCCGAGCATGCCCGGGTAGCAGTTGTCCGGCTCTAGCCACGGCGAGTAGATCTGGTGGTGCCGGGTGGCCGAGCCGAAGTCCCAGATCATCGGTTCGCCGCCGTCGGTGAGCAGCGCGTAGCGGGTCATCTTGTCGCCGAGCGCGCCGCCGATCCAGGTCTGGGTCGTGTAGCGGATGTTGTAGAAGTCGAACAGCAGGAGGGCGCCGCACTCGCTGGTGGCCAGCGACTTGCGGACCCGATCCAGCCGGTATGACCGCAGCCGCTCGAAGTCGACCCGCTCCTCGTAGTCGACACCCATGTGCCCCGGCGCGGGCAGCGGTCGTGGCATGTCAGGCGTCCTCGGCGCCCAGCCCGTCGGAGACATCCGCGTTCTCCGACGTGAGCTCGACACCGGACCGGCGGGCCTCCTCGAGCAGCAGCGTGGCGAAGTCCTCCTTGTCGTAGCCGGCACCGATCGCCGAGGCGACCAGCTGAGCCGTGAGGGCGGCGACCGGCATCGGGACTCCGAGCTGACGGCCCACGTCGAGACCGAGCTCGATGTCCTTGAGCAGCAGCGGATTCGTGAACGTCGGCGTGAAGTCGAGATTGACCAGCGCCGGCGTCTTGTAGCGGCTGAACGTTGAGCCCATCACCGAGTCGTTGAGGAACGACAGGAACGCCTCGCGAGTGGTTCCGCCGCGCTGGGCGAGCAGGATGATCTCGGCCAGCGACTCCGTCACGACGCCGAGCAGGACGTTGTGGCAGATCTTGACGAGGCGGGCGACCTCGCCCTCGCCGACGTACGTCACGCCGCGGCCGAGCTGGTCGAGGATCGGCAGGACGTCGTCGTACGCCGTGCGCGGGCCGGACACCGCGAGGGTCAGGCGACCGGCGGCCACGACGGAGGGGTTGCCGCTCACCGGGGCCGCCAGCAGGGCCGTGCCGCGTTCAGCGGCAGCGTCTCGCACGGTCTGGGAGGACTCCGACGAGACGGTCGAGGAGTCCACGAGCACCCGAGGCGTCGGCCCGTCGCCGGACAGCAGTCCGTCGGGTCCGAGCACGACCACCTCGAAGTCGGCCGAGGCCGAAACCATCGTGAAGACGACATCCCGATCGGCCAGCTCGACCGGCCGGTCCACGACGGTCGCGTCGTCGCCCGCGACCGCTTCGGCCTTCGACCGGGTCCGGTTGTAGATCGCGACATCGCTGCCGGCGTCGACCAGCCGCCGGACCATCGCGGCGCCCATGCGGCCGGCGCCGATCCATCCGAGGCGCTGGCCGTCCGACGTCACGCTCATACCCACTCCTACACTTGTACTGCAATCGGTTGCAATCCTGACTCGGCGATCTTCCTGCGTCAACCCCACGTGCTGCTCGGGTACAGCCGTGCGCAGGACGCAACCGATTGCGGTCAGCCGACGCGTGGTCGGCGCATGAAAACAGGCTCACTCGGTCCTTATCCGGGCCTCATCTGCGGCTTTCACGATGGCGACATGAGACGCCACGGGGTCCCCATTGCACCGCCGGAGCCGCCCTGGCCGGGCCGTCCGCCGGATCGGCCGCCGGTGGTCTCGGCCGATCCCGGCATCGATCCGGCGACCTGGGTCGAGCAGCATCGCGATCGGCTGCACAAGCTGGTCCGCGATCACGGCGCCGTACGGGTCTGTGGACTGGGCCTACGCGATCCCGGCCAGGTCGAGTCGGTCTTCCGGCGGTTCGGCGGCGGTCTGATGACCGAGCGCGAGGGCTTCGGGACCCGTCGCGTGTACCAACGCGGTGTCTACGCGTCGACGATATGGCCGCCGAGCCGGCTGATGGGCATGCATCACGAGCTGAGCTACCGCAGCGAGGTGCCAGGTCTCTTGCTCCTCGCCTGTCTGACGGCACCGGCCGCCGGGGGAGCGACCGGACTCGCCGACGCGAGGGCCGTGCTCGCCGCCCTGCCGGCCGACCTGGTCGCGCGATTCGAACGCGACGGCTGGCTTCTGACCCGGACCTACCACGGCGACGTCGGGCGATCGCTCGCCGAGGCGTTCGGCACCGAGGACCGCGCCACCGTCGAGTCGTACTGCCGGGTGAACCGCATCGAGTACGAGTGGCGATCCGGCGGCGAGCTGCGTACCCGACAACGACGGCCAGCGGTGGTACGGCATCCGGTCACGGGCCGGCGGTGCTGGTTCAACCAGGTCGCGTTCCTGAGCGAGTGGGCGATGGACGCCGATGTCCGCGACTACCTGGTGGCTGCGTACGGCGTGGACGGACTGCCGTTCTCGACCCGCTTCGGCAACGGCGATCCGATCGGGGCCGACGTCGTACGGCTGCTCGACGACACCTACGACGCCCACGCCGTGCGCGAACCGTGGCAGTCCGGCGACCTGCTCCTGGTGGACAACATCCGGACCGCCCACAGCCGGGAGCCGTACAAGGGGACGCGCGAGGTCCTGGTCGGGATGGCCGAGCCGGTCCGGCCGACTATCCCGGCGGCGGTGCGGTCGATCCCCGGACGCTGAGGGTCAGGGGGAGCACGACGGACCGGGGATGGCGCTCGGGATCCTCCAGCACCTCGAGCAGCAGCCGGGCCGCCTCGGCGCCGATCTCGTAGTGCGGCACGCGGACCGACGTGAGCGGCGGTGCCACCCGATCGATGAACGGCATGTCGTTGAAACCCACGACGCTCACGTCCTTCGGGCAGTGCAGCCCGTGGCGCTGGAGCACGTCGTAGCAGCCGAGCGCGATCAGGTCGTTGCCCGCGAGCACGGCGGTGTACGGGATCTGGCGGTCGATGATCGACTGCATCGCCTCGGCACCGGCCGGCTCCGACCAAGCAACCGCGTCGGCGATCCGGTCCGGGCCGTCGGGCAGTCCGAGATCCTCCATCGCCTGGCGGAACGCCTGCCGCCGAGCGAGTCCGGTCGACAGATCCTGCGGACCGGCGAGATGGACGATGTCGCGGTGTCCGAGCTCGTAGAGGTGCCGCAGCGCCGTATTCACACCGGCCGCGTCGTCGCCGGTGACCGACGGGATGTCCGGCGAAGCGACCCGGCGGTTGACCAGAACGAGCGGAGTGCCGCTGTCCGCGACCTCCTCGAGCAGCGGGTCTTGCAACCGCGCGGTCGCGACGACGAAGCCGTCCACACTGCGACCGCGGAACGACTCGATCGCGGCCGCCTCCCGGTCCGGCTCGTTGTCGGTGTTGATGATCCATGGGCTGTAGCCGACTGCGCGGAGTACGTCCTCGACGCCACGCACGATCGGCGGGAACAACGGGTTGGTCAGGTCGGGCAGCAGCAGTCCGATCGTCGACGAGCGCGAGGTCTTCAGGCTTCGAGCGATCGAGTTGGGGGTGTAGCCGAGCTGCTTCGCCGCCTTGTCGACGCGGGCCGCGGTCTGCGCATTGACCAGGCTGCGAGTCGCCGCGTTGAGCGCCCGCGACGCGGTCGCCGGATGAACTCCGGCGCGTTCGGCGACTTCCTTGAGGGTGACCCGTTGCACGGCCGCAGACTAACCCCTTCCCTGCTCCCATCGGCTCCTTGCGAAGCCACCGGCGGTTCCGACCAGACCGGTCAGTACCGCGCAGGCGACGAACAGGACGGTGAACCGGCCGTCCTCGGCGAGGGGCCCTCCGATCGCGGTCATCACCGCCGTACCCGCGAACAGCGAGCCGGCGAAGAACGCCACGACCGTCGCCCGCTCCTCCGGCGCGACCTGGGTCGCCCAGGTCTGCAGCGACGTGTGCATCGCGGCCCAGCACAGCCCGAGCAGCAGACAGCTGGCGGCCGCGATCCAGGGCGAGGTGGTGGCGGCGACCAGGGCACAGCCGGCGACGCCGAAGCCGCCGCCGACCGCGATGAAGCGAGACGCCTCGATCCGCGCCGACAGCCGCCCGATCACGCCGGCGGCGCCGAGGGTGGCGAACCCGAACAGGGCAGCCGGTGCGGCCGCGGCCGCCGGACCCCAACCGGCCGACTCCACCGCGGCGGGGACGAAGGTGAACGCGCCAAGCAGGCCGGCCCCTTCGACGGCGACCAGGCCGAGCAGGGTCAGGGCGGTCGGGTTGCGAGCGATCCGGCCGATCGTCACCCACGGCGCCAGCGGCTTGCGGGTCCGGTGCACCTCGGGGAGCGACCAGACGAACCAGGCGGTCAGCCCGGCCAGGGCCGCACTGGCGCCGAACACCCACCGCCAGCCCACGGTGTCGGCGAGCAACCCGGCGGTCACGGTGGACAGCGCGGTGCCCAGTGCCACGCCGGTCATCAGCCGCGTGACCTCGCGCTGCCGACGACTGCCGGGCACCTTCTCGCCGACGTAGATCAGCGTGGACGGGAACCCGGCCGAGAAGCAGAGGCCGGCCCCGACTCGGGCCAGCGCCAGGGTCGTCACGTCGGTGACCAGGGCCGAGCTGAGTGTCATGACGGCGCCGAGGAGCACGGCCCAGCGGATCGCGCGAGCGATGCCGAGCCGCTCCGACAGCAGTCCCCAGACCGGCTGCATGAGTCCGTAGGCGAGGAAGTACGCCCCGGCGGCACCGGCCACGGCAGCCAGCGGTACGTCGAGGTCGTTCGAGATCGCGACCAGCAGCGGCGGCATCGCGAACCGGTCGAAGGTCGTGACGAACGCGGTGGACTGCAGCCGCAGCCCGTCTCGGCCCAGGTCGCCCTTGTGCACCGGCACGACCCCTTCGCGTCGAGACTGCACGTCTTCCCGCCCCATCCGCGGCGTCCATCGGTTGTTATTCGCAATCGATTGTAGGAGTCGCCCCTGCCGATCCGATCACGAACGGGCACATCGGCGTCTCATGCCCTTGACAGCAGGTGGCGGCGGTCACATGATGAGGCGACACGGGCTGCAATCGATTGCGATCCAGGAGGGTCTCATGGCACCCCTGCTCCACCTCGGACGCCGGGCCCGGTCCGGCATCACCCTAGTCGCCGCTGCCGGCTTGGCGCTTGCCGCCTGCGGTGTCGGCGGCGGAGACGACAGCTCGTCGAGCGACGACTCCAGTGGGCCGATCACCATCGGGGCTTCCCTGCCCCTGACCGGCGAGTTCTCCCAGCCCGGTCAGGCGGCGAAGCAGGGCTACGAGGTCTGGCAGGAGATGGTCAACGCCGATGGCGGCCTGCTCGGGCGCCAGGTCGAGCTGAACATCAAGGACGACGCGTCCAACCAGAACACGATCGTCGCCGACTACAACGCGCTGATCAGCCAGGACCAGGTCGACCTGCTGCTCGGCACGTTCTCGTCCCTGCTCAACCTGCCGGCGTCGTCGGTCGCCGAGAAGAACCAGATGCTCTACGTCGAGCCTGCGGGTGGGTCACCGGAGATGTTCACCCGCGGCTACAAATACCTGTTCTTCACCCAGCAGGCGCCGGTCGACCGGCAGGGTGAGGTGTTCGCCAACTGGATCAGCTCGCTGCCCGAGAGCGAGCGGCCGAAGACGGCGGCCTACCCGACGCTCGACGACCCGTTCGCGATCCCGACCTCGGAAGGGATCGAGAACATCCTCGCCAAGAACGGCGTCAAGACCGTCTACCGCGAGACGTACGCGATCGACACCAAGAACTTCGACACGATCGCGAACGAGATCAAGGCGGCCAACCCGGACCTGGTCGTCAACGGCGCGATCTTCGAGGACGGCATCGGTCTGATCCGCTCGATGCTGAAGGCTGGCTTCGCCCCGCATTGGCTCTACCAGAGCACGGCGCCGTCGCTCGGTGCGCAGTACGCGGACGCGGTCGGCGCCCAGAACACCGAGGGCGTCATGTTCGCGATCAGCCACGCCCCGGAGGCGAAGACGCCGGGCAACCCCGAGTTCGTCGCGAAGTACAAGGAGATGTTCGGCGGCCTGCCGCCGGAGGATGCGGCCGACGGGTACGCCGCCGGACAGGTGCTGCAGGCCGCGGTCGAGGGTGTCGGCAGCATCGACGACCAGGCCGCGCTCGCCGACTGGCTCCGTGAGAATCAGGTCGAGACCATCCTGGGCCCGCTGAGCTGGGACGACACCGGTAGTCCGGAGGGCGACTTCCTGATCGGTCAGTGGCAGGACGGCAAGGTCGAGTACGTGCTGCCCGACAACGTCGCGACCACTGATCACATCGTGATGGGATGGAAGCCGGGCGACGCGAGTTAGGACCGTTCCTGATGGAGCCGTTTGTCCAGAACCTGATCCTCGGGCTGCTGCTCGGCGGGGTCTACGCCCTGGTGGCCAGCGGACTGACGCTGATCTTCGGCGTCATGCGGGTGATCAACATCGCTCACGGCGCCTTCCTCATCCTCGGCGCGTTCGTGAGCTACACGGTCTGGAACTGGCTCGGGTTCGATCCGCTGCTGTGCATCATCGCGACCACGCCGGTGATCTTCGCGATCGGCTGGGTGGTCTACCGGGTGATCGTGTCGCCGATCCGGGACGCTCCGATGTCGTCGACGGTGTTGCTCACGTTCGGACTGGCCCTGGTGCTCGAGGCCGTCATGGGCTTCGTCTGGGGCAACAACTCGACAGCGGTCCGCCCGTCGTACGCCGACGAGTCGTTCACGATCGGTGAGCTGTTCCTGCCGAAGGCACAGGTCTACGGCGGACTGATCGCGATCGTGGTCCTGGTCGCCCTGCACCTGCTGCTGACCCGGACCTGGCTCGGCCGGGCGATCCGGGCAGCGGCCAGCAACCCCACCGGCGCTCAACTGGTCGGCATCACGATCTCGTCCGTGGCGGCCCTGGTCTTCGCGATCGGCATCGCGACGGCCGGGGCCGGTGGCGCGATCGCTGCGATCCTCTATCCGTTCGTCCCCGGCTCGCACTACCAGTGGATCGCCCGGCTGCTCGCGATCGTCGTGCTCGGCGGCCTGGGCAGCATGGGCGGTGCCGTGCTGGGTGCGGTGATGTTCGGGATCGCCGAGACGATGACGGCCGCGTACATCTCACCGGCGTGGGCGACCGCCGTGCCGTACGCGATCGTCTTCGCCGTACTCCTGGTCCGGCCGCAGGGTCTGCTCGGCACGAAGCTGCGCGACGACGCGGTGGCCGCATGAGCGAAGCGCCCACGACGCACGCGGCGCGCCCGGTCTGGCTCAGCCGGATCGCGCTCGGCATCGCCGCTGTGTACGTGCTGATCTATCCGCTGATCTCCAACGACCTCTACTACCAGAACATGTACATCACGTCGCTGGTGTTCGCCGTCGCCGCCAGCGGCCTCAACATCATCATGGGCCTCGCGGGCTACGTGTCGCTGGGCCAAGGCGCGTTCATCGGGCTCGGCGGCTACACGATCGGGATCTGCGCGACCCGATTCGACTCGGTGTCGCCGTGGATGTGGGTGCCGCTCGCCGCCGTCGTGACCGGGGTCGTGGCCTTGGTGCTCGGCGTCGTGTCCCTTCGTACTCGAGGTCCGGCGTTCGTGATCATCACGGTCGCGTTCTTGTTCCTCGTCCAGGTCATCGCGGTCAACTGGAAGAGCCTGACCAACGGCACGGCCGGACTCTCCCTGCCGTTGCCGACCTGGAACATCGACATCATCAACTGGCCGTTCTACTACGCGCTGTGCGGCATCCTCGCGCTGCAGTTGCTGCTGGCCTGGTGGATCCAGCGCACCAAGCTCGGCATGGGCCTGGTCGCGATCCGCGAGGACGAGACCAAGGCGGCGACGATCGGCATCAACCTCCCGGTCGAGAAGATGCTCGCCTTCGTCGCGAGCTCGTTCTTCGTCGGCGCGGCCGGGGCTGTCTACGGCTACTACCTGACGTTCATCGACCCGCGTGGGATGTTCAGCATCCTGTTCAGCGTCCAGATCGTGCTGTCGGTCCTGGTCGGTGGCAGGGCGACGCTGTGGGGACCGGTCATCGGGGCGTTCCTCATCGAGTGGATCAACGAGGTCGCCAACAACAACCTCGGCGGCGGCAACACTCGGCTGCTGATCTTCGGCGGACTCCTCATCGGCCTGGTGCTGTTCTTGCCGACCGGCATCCTGCCCACGGCCGCGCGGCTGCTCATGTGGTGGCGTACTCGCGGCAAGGCCGGTCTGGTCGGTGCCCGGGTCGAGACCGGCGGCGCCTTCCCGGTCGCCAAGGACCGCGAGCCGATGCCGGCGCTTCCACCCGACGTGCCACTGCTGGAGGTGAAGGGCCTGGAGCGCCGGTTCGGCGGCATCCGGGCCGTCGACGGTGCCACGCTCGCCGTACCCGAGGGCTCCATTACCGGTCTGATCGGGCCCAACGGCTCCGGCAAGACGACGCTGTTCAATCTGATCGACAACACGCTGCGGGCCGACACGGGTGAGATCTGGTTCGCCGGCGAGCGGATCGATCGGCTGCACTCGTGGCAGCGGGCGCATCGGGGACTCGGCCGGACCTTCCAGATCACCCGGCTGTTCCGCGAGATGACAGTGCTGGAGAACGTGGTGGCTCCGCAGCGGTC
>DATFRX010000383.1:0-12027 GCA_035262905.1 Nocardioidaceae bacterium | reverse complement strand
CGGACCCCGTGGCGCTACGACCTGCCGGGCGCGGTCTTCACGTTGCTGGCCTGGATCCTGCTGAGCTACCTGCTGCGCTGGGTGCTGGAGAACAGCGTCAACACCTCATCGATCTACGGGCCGCTCTCGGCTCCGATCGCGGTGATGATCTGGCTCTACATCCTGTCCATCGTCGTGCTCATCGGCGCGGCCCTCAATGCCGCCTTCGACCGGGTCTATCCGGGCCGGGAGACCGCCCTGGCGCGGGTCGAGATCGCGCGAGGCCTCCGGGAGCGGGTGGCCAAGTCGAGACTGCGCGACGCGGGCCTGGACGAGGAGCTGGACGCCAAGGACCTGGACAGCGCGCTGATGGACGACGAGATCGCCGAACGCACCAAGCGGGTCCTCGAGGATGCCCGCAAGCAGGAGGAGCGCGGCCGAAAACCCGGTGCGCGGCGGTCCTGAACCGGCTTACCGTTCCGCTCAGTGAGAGTTGCCGGCCACCCGACAGGGGTCGGCGACACCGTGGAACGGATGGAGTCAACACCGGATGAACGCAGATCCGACGGGGGTCCTGGCGGCCCTGGGCTGGGACGACGCCTGGGCGGCTGAGGCTCGCGACCATCGCGCCGACACGATCGGCCGGGTGTCGCGGGTCGATCGTGGCGTGTGCACGGTCATCGCCGACGCCGGAGCGATAAGGGCCAGCTTCGGCGGCGACCTGCTCGACGCCATGGCGCAGGACTCCACCGCCGCGCCGTGTACGGGCGACTGGGTGACGCTTCGGCACTGGCCCGACGACCGTACGACGGCCGAAGCCGTGCTGACCCGGCGCAGCAGCATCGTCCGGGCCGATCCGGCGCCGGACTCCAAGGGACAGGTGCTCGCCAGCAACCTCACCCATGCCGGCATCGTCACCGGACTCGACCAGATGCCGTCCATGACCAAGCTGGAGCGGATGCTCGCCGTGGCCTGGCAGAGCGGTGCCGCCCCGGTCGTCCTGCTCACCAAGTCCGACCTCGCGACCGACGCAGCCGAGGTCGCCAGTGACGTCGCGACCACGGCGCCGGGAGTCGAGGTCCTCACCTGCAGTTCGGTGACCGGTGACGGTCTCGACGACCTGCGCGGACTCGTCGGGCCGGGTGCCACGCTCGCCCTGCTGGGCTCGTCCGGCGCCGGCAAGTCGTCCCTGGTCAACGCCCTCGTCGGCGCCGATGTCCTGACCACCAAACAGATCCGCGACGACGGCCGCGGCCGGCACACCTCGGTGCGGCGCGAGCTCGTCCTGGTGCCGGACGGCGGATCCATCATCGACACGCCTGGCCTGCGTGGCATCGGCCTCTTCGACTCCGAGGAGGGCCTGGCCGCCACCTTCGCCGACATCGAGGAACTGTCCCAGCAGTGCAAGTTCGGCGACTGCCAGCACGAGACGGAGCCGGACTGCGCCGTACTCGCCGCGATCGAGGACGGCACGCTCGCAGAGCGCCGCCTGGAGAGCTGGCGGAAACTGCGGCGCGAGCAGGCCTGGATGGCGGCCCGCAAGGACGCCCGGCTCCGGGCCGAGCAGGTCAAGGTCTGGAAGCAGCGGACCAAGGCGGCGCGAAGCTCCGCCAAACGGCGGTGACCAAACCGGGCACGATGCGCGTACGCTATGGCGCGTGCAGGCCCAGGATCGCCTTGACACGCTCGACCCGACGAGGGGTCTCGTACGCATCGTGCGCGGCGCCGGGGTCGGAGCTGCCGCCGTCGTGGTCGCATTGGCCGGCCACGTCGCCGGTCAGGGCCAGATCCCGAGGCCGTCCGTCCTGGTCGCGACGCTCGCTGGCGCCGCGCTCGTCGCCTGGGCGCTCAGCTTCTCGCGATGGACCCTCGCGTCGCTGACCGGTGTCCTGATCGCCGCGCAGTCGGTGCTCCACCTGTCGTTCGCGGCGGGCTCCGGATCCGCCGCACACCATCAGACCGGGCCGATGCTGCTCGGTCACGCCGCTGCCACCGTCGTCATGGTGGCGCTGCTCTATCGCGGCGAGCAGCTGCTGTGGGCAGTGGTCGAGAGCCTGGCGCTGCGGGTCTGGCGATCGCTTCGCGAGGTCGTTTCGCTCGCTCGGGCGATCCCGTTTGTTCCGGTGGTCGACCGGCGCTCGGCGATGCCGCGCAGCTGGCTCGGCAGTGAGCCGCCTCGACGCGGCCCGCCGACCAGGTCGAGCTTCCAGCCCGTTCCCGCCTGACCGGGGCGGCGCGGCCCACATCGCACACCACGTTCTCGTGGTGAGTACGCACTCTGCATGGCATCGACACCAAGCGAAGTGCCGGATCACCACGAATACGTGGTGTTCGTGGGGGCAACGCCGCGCGACCCGGTCGACCCGCGCAACTCGACCTGAGAGGCACCCGTATTCCATGAGTACGACCAAGCGCCGCATCGCCACGGTCGGCGGAGCGGCAGCACTGGCGCTCGCCGCTGCGGCCGGTCCGGCCAGCGCCCATGTGACCGTGAGCAGTACCGACGCCGCGCCCGGCGGCTACGGCAAGGTGGTGGTCCGCGTCCCCAGCGAGTCGGAGACCGCGAGTACCACCAAGGTTGCGGTCACGATGCCCGCGGACACGCCGTTCGCCAGTGTGCGAGCCAAACCGCATCCGGGCTGGAACGTCCAAGTCGACGAGGAGAAGCTGCCCGAGCCGGTCGAGGTCGGTGACCTGACCCTGACCGACGCGGTACGGACCGTGACCTGGACGGCGCAGCGCGGCCAGGGCATCGCGCCGGACATGTTCGACGAGTTTGAGCTGTCGATCGGGCCGTTCCCCGACCAGCCGATGACCCTGATGTTCCCGGCGGTCCAGACGTACAGCGACGGTGAGGTGGTCCGATGGACCCAGCCCACGCCGCCGGGTGGCGAGGAGCCGGAGCATCCGGCGCCGACGCTGGAGCTGACCGCCGACGGCGCCGCGGCGGGACACGACGACAGCAGCGCCGAAGCGGCGGTGACGGTGTCGGACGAGTCGACCGACGGTGCCACCGCGGACGACGACACCGACGCCCTGGCGCGGGGGATCGCGATCGGCGGATTCGCCGTCGGCGTGATCGCCTTGGGTGCCTCGATGCTGCGACGGCGTCACGAGGGAGGAGACTGAGTGCAATGACTTCGGTACGGAGGGGCGCTGCCCGCATGGCGGCATGGGTCGTCCTGGGCGTCGCCGCGCTGATCGTCCTGCCAGTAGTGCCGGCATCGGCGCACGCGGAGCTGATCGGCTCGAGCCCGAAGGACGGTTCGTCGGTCAAGACGCTGCCCAGCCAGGTACAGCTCGAGTTCAGCGAGGAGATCGGCTCACCGGCGTTCGTCGAGGTGAAGGCCGCCGACGGCACCGACGTGACCGCCGGCGATCCGCAGGTGCTGGGCGCCAAGGTCACGGTGCCGCTCGCCGCCTCGGGTCCGTCGGGTGAGTACACGATCGACTACCGCGTCGTGTCGGCCGACGGCCACCCGGTGTCGGAGGAGCTGACCTTCGACGTCACGTCCGGGTCCGGGCCGACGGCGGCGGCGACCTCGCCCGCGAGCAGCACCGCGTCGTCGAGTACGGATGACGAGAGCTTCATCAGCCGGCACAAGAGCCACTTCCTGGTGGCCGGACTCGGCATCATCGCTGGTGCGCTCCTGGTCGGAATGGGGTTGCGTGCGCGACGCTGAACCGGTGACGACCCACGAGGCGTCGTCGACTCCCGAGGCGGCCGAACCGCACTGGCCGCCCCGGGACAGCGTCGTCATGGGCGCGATCGGGATCGTCATGATCGCCGGCGTCGCCCTGTGGCTCGCCCTCGACCTGGGCCACGGCGTGGCGCCGCCGTCGAGCATCGCCGACCCGGGCCGCCTGACGGTCTGGGCGGTCCCGACGCTTCGGCTGCTGGCCGACGTCAGCGGCGTCCTGACCGTCGGTCTACTGCTCACCGCGACCGTGCTGCTGCCGGCGCCGGGCGGCGAGCTCGCGGGACTGGCCCTGCGGGCGAGCCGGTCGGCGTCGTGGTTCGCCCTGGCCTGGGCGGTCGTCGCCTTCGGCTATGGCGTCTTCTCGGCCTCCGACGTCCTCGGGGTGCCGGTCTCGGACCTGACGGTCAACACGCTGACCAGCTTCTTGTTCGACACCGATCTGGGCCAGGCCACCCTCTGGCAGACCGGCCTCGCGCTGGCGACCGCGATCGGAGCCCGCTGGGCGCTGCGGAGCACCGAGGCGCTCTGGGTACTGCTGCTCGCCGTGGTGGCGATGGTGCCACCGGCCCTGACCGGACACTCGGCGTCGGCCGGTTCCCACAACCTCGCGATCGTCAGCCTGCTGGTGCATCTGGTCGCCGCCAGCCTCTGGGTCGGCGGCCTGGCTGGACTCACCTGGATCGCGGTCCGGGGGAGCCGGCGGCTCGGCATGGCGGTCACCCGGTTCTCGACGCTGGCGTTGTGGTGCATCGTCCTGCTGGGCACGTCCGGTGTGGTCAACGCCGGAGTACGCGTGGGCTGGGGCGACCTGTTCACGTCGTCCTACGGCGGACTCGTCGTCGCGAAGGCCACCGCGATCGTGATCCTCGGCTGCATCGGCTACCTGCATCGCCGTACGACCGTCCCACGGCTCGAAGCGGCCGCCGCCGACGGCGGTCAGGACCTGTCGATCCGGCGGCCCTTCCTCTCCCTGGCGGTCATCGAGCTGGCCATCATGGCCGCGACGATCGCGATCGCGGTGGCGCTGGCCCGGACCCCACTGCCGCCGACCAACGCCGGACCGCCGGACGAGGCGGCTGCGCTGCTCGGCCAGGCGATGCCACCGGCGCCGACACCCTGGCGGTTCCTGACATCCTTCAGCGCCGACGCCGTCGGCATGCTGATCGTCGGCCTGGCCGGCGCGCTCTATCTGACCGGCGTCCTGACCCTGCGCCGTCGTGGTGACTCCTGGCCGATCGGCCGGATCCTGCTGTTCGGCGCCGGCCTCCTCGTACTCGCATGGAGCACCTTCGGTGGCCTCGGCGCCTACTCCCACGTGCTGTTCAGCGCCCACATGGTGGCGCACATGATGCTGTCGATGGTGGCCCCGATCCTGCTGGTCCTCGGGGCGCCGATCACGCTCGCGCTGCGTGCCCTCCCGGGTCCCCGCGTGCCCGGCGAGGTCGGGCCGCGGCAGGTGCTCCTGGCCATCTTGCACTCGCGGGTCGTACGCGTCCTGACCCATCCGGTCGTCGCGGCGATCATCTTCATCGGCAGCCTGTACGCGATCTACTTCACCGGCATGTTCGACTGGCTGATGCAGAACCATCTCGGTCACGCCTGGATGGAGATCCACTTCCTGCTGGCCGGCCTGTTGTTCTTCTATGTCCTCGTCGGCGTAGATCCGGCGCCTCGCAAACTCGCACCGCTGTGGCGCTTCGGCCTGCTGCTGGTCGTCATGCCGTTCCACGCTTTCTTCTCGATCGCGCTGATGTCGTCGCAGACCGTGGTCGGGCTCGACTACTGGCGGCTGCTGCATCGGCCCTATCGCACCGACCTGCTGGCCGATCAGTACCTCGGCGGCTCGCTGTCCTGGGCGCTCGGCGAGTTGCCGATCCTGCTGGTGCTGGGCGCGGTCTTCGTGCAGTGGATCCTCAGCGACCGCCGGGAGGCTCGCCGAGTCGACCGGGCGGCCGACCGGGCCGGCGAGCAGGAGGACGAGCTGAGCCACTACAACGCGTGGCTCGCCAAGCTGGACGAGGCCGAGCGCGAGCGCGAGGAGCGATCCGGCCGCAGCTGACCCGGCCGCCACAGAACAGGGCGCTCAGGTCTTCGAGGACAGCCGGCTCCAGGTCCGCGCGAGCACGTCGTTCATCGACACCCGCTTGGACTTGTCGTCGGGGAACACGTCCGACTCGTGCAGCAATAGCGCGGACGATGTCTCGATCCCCACTGCTTGCGGCTGAGCACGGTGAACCCGGCCCGACGCAGCTCGCGGACGATCCTTCTCTCACGGCCCATGGTGGCTCCTCCGAGAGGGGCGGAGAACCGCTACATTGTCACGAATCAGGCGATTCCCTCAAACCGCATGTGCAACTGGCGGACGTCGGCGGCGATCTCCGGCACCGGACCCTCGACGACGACCGACGGAGCGATCTGCTCGATCGGCAGCGGACGCACCGGAGACTCCGACACCTTGCCCCACTCCTCGAGCCAACCCGACCGCTGCTCGGACGAGGAGGCGTAGACGATGCGGCCCAGTCCGACCCAGCCGTGCGCGGCCGAGCACATCGGGCAGTGCTCGGTGGAGGTGTAGACGGTCGCGCGAGACCGCTCCTCCGGCGTCAGGTGCGTCGCCGCCCACCGGGCGAGCTCGAACTCCGGATGCAGGGTCGGGTCGCCGGCGGCCACCCGGTTGTGGTCCTCGGCCAGCACCTGACCGTCTCCCGAGACGAGAACCGAGCCGAACGGCTCGTCACCGGCTTCGAGCGCGTCGCGGGCCAGCTCGACGCAGCGGCGAAGGTGGCGCAGGTCCGTCTCGTCGGTCATGCGAGCTCCTCACTCTCGGCAGACCGACGCTATACCGCCGGAGGTGACTCAGGCCGGCAGGTCGAAGTCGTACGCGAAGGTGTGCCGGTCGCCGGACATGATCGCGTGGAAGAACTCGATCGGCCGGTCGTCGGTGTAGGCGATCCGGTGCAGCTCGGCGACCGGGATGCCCGGTCCGAGCTGGAGCGCCTGGGACTCCTCGGGGCTGGGCATCCGGATCGTGAGCTCCTCCCGGAACCGCCGCAGTCGCAGGCCGCGCTCCTCCAGCCGGGCGTACGCGCCGCCCGGGCCGGTGTCCTCCTTCATGATGCGCGAGCCCCACACGTCGTTGAGCCGGAAGTAGCTGTCGGCCAGCTGCGTCGGCGCTCCCTCGATCCAAGTACGCCGGCGCCGCACGAACACCTTGTGGCGCGGACTGACGTTGAGCCGCTGGGCGACCCAGTCCGGCGCCGGCTCGGTGGCGAGCTCGAGGATCTCCTGCTGCCAGTCGAGCCCGCGCTCCTCGGCCTCGACCTGCAGCGGCCCCTTCACGCTGTCGCGGTGCCAGCGCGCGTACCGATCGGATCCGACCTTGATGACCGACGGCGCGCGGCGTACGAAGACGCCACGACCGGCCCGGCTGTCCACGAGTCCCTCGGCCTTCAGCACGGCGACGGCCTGACGCGCGGTCTGCGGCGCGATGTCGTAGCGCTCGACGAGCTCGCGCTCGGACGGTAGCCGGTCGCCGGGCTTGATCTCGCCGGTCTTGATGGTCGCGCGCAAGTCGTCAGCGATCTGCCGCGACGGAGATCGTGGGTCGTTTCGGTCGATCGCCATCTATGATTTCCCCTCTGCCTCCCGAGCCGAGCAAGGTCCTTCCCGCCCTGCCCCCGTGCTCCACGGTGCTACCTCACTAGAGATCGCCGGGGAGGACTAGGGACCTTCGGCCCGTGCTGCCAGAGTCAAAACCTCCGGCCGCCGGCGACGCTCGCAGGCAAGCCTCCGGAGCTCGTCCTGGTCGCGGCCGTCGGCGGCCAGATCGCGCCCGTCGGCGATCCGGTCCCGGCGGTCTGCCTCGCGGTCGCGCCGGTCCGCCGTCCGCTGGCGCCGGTTGGCCCTTCGGTCCCGCGCGTCGGCGGCGGCCTCGCGTAGGTCCGCCAGCCGCTCGCGTTCGTCGGCCTCGCGTTCGCGGAGATCGGCAAGTCGCTCCCGCTCGTCCTCGTCGACGTTTCCGCTCGCACGGACGCCACGTCGGAGCCTCGCCGTCCGGACCCGAAGGTCGTTGGCCTCGGCCCGCCGAATGCCCTCGTCCGCGCGGTTCACGTCGCCGGTCCGGCGCTCCGCGTCGGCCTCGTGACGCAGTAGGTTCGCGGCGATCCGATGCTCCATGGCCCGTCGGCGCGTCAGTGAGATCTCTTGTCTGGATATCTGCATCTGCGCAGGCTGTACGACCATGAGTCGGCTCTCCTTCGGCGGGCGCGGGCCCCACCTCTCACCGTAGGCGCTCAGCCGCCCCACGTCACTCGACGAGCCAGTCGCGGACGTGCTTGGCCAGGCAGCGGGTACGCACCATGACCACCGGACCGTCGGTGGATGAGAGCGTGTAGCGGTCGACGAACTCGGCGACCGCGTCGCAGCCGGGTTCGGGGCAGCCGACCAGGGGAAGCTCGGTGAGCTCGCGCGGCGCAGCGGTGGGATCGGCTCCGAGCAGCTTGGACTTTTGGTGAATGTTCATGGCGTTACTCCGTACTCATGCAGGTTGACGCCTCTAACCTGCGTTGACGGCGTGGTCCGGCGGCATTGGCAGGCCACCTCAGATCCTCGGTCTTGGGCCTTAGCCGGCGGTGGTCGTGGCCGACCGGGCCTTACGGAGGCGCGTGCGGACTGTCTCACCGGCCGGGCAGACTGCGATCGGTCAGGCGGACGAGGGAGGAAACCCGGATGGGCAAGCTGATCTACTCGATGATCACGTCAGTCGACGGCTACGTCAGCGACACCGACGGCAACTTCGGCTGGGGCGTGGCGGATCAGGAGGTGCACGACTTCGTCAACGAGTATGCGAAGTCGATCGGCACCTATCTCTACGGCCGCCGGATGTACGAGACGATGGTCTTCTGGGAGACCGCCCATGCCAATCCCGAGCATCCGCCGTTCATCGTGGACTTCGCACGCACCTGGCAGGCGGCCGACAAGATCGTCTACTCCACGACCCTCGACGAGGTCGCCAGCGAGCGCACCCGGCTCGAGCGCAGCTTCGACCCCGACGCGATCCGGAAGCTGAAGGCCGAGTCCGACCGCGACCTCACCATCGACGGTCCGCACCTGGCCGCCCAGGCGATCCGAGCCGGCCTGGTCGACGAGTTCCATCCCATCGTCGGCCCGGCGCTCGCCGGCGGCGGCAAGCGGTTCTTCCCCGACGGCGTCCGGATCGACCTCGAGCTGCTCGACGAGCATCGGTTCGCCAACGGGGTCGTCTATCTGCGCTACGGCGTCAAGGACGGCTGAGGCTCAGGCGCGCGATCGCTATTGGCCGATGCGGCCGTCGATCCGCTCGCGCAGCAGGTCGACGTGGCCCATGTGCCGGCCGTACTCCCAGATCGATCCGACCAGCACCTCGCGCAGCGAGATCGCCCCACCGCCGCTTCCGTGCTTGTTCTCCGAGTCATCGGAGGTGATGTCGAGGCTGGATGCCTCGGCCACGAAGCGCTCGGCGAACGCCACCTCGGCACGCCAGGTGTCCCACGCCTCGGCGACCACCTGCGGATCGGCGACGGCGCCGTTGAAGTCACCGTCCGGGTCGGCGTCGGAGCTGTAGAGCCGGGGGACGTCCTGTCCGGCCATCAGCACCCGGAACCCGGCCCGCTCGCCCTCGGCCAAGTGCCGGACCAGCCCCAGCAGCGACATCGTCGACGGCTCGACCGAGCGCCGCGCCATCTGCTCGGCGTCGAGACCGGCGCACTTCAGCTCCAGAGTGAGGCGGGCTGTGCGCAGCGCCTCGGCCAGCGTGGTGCGCTCGTCGCCCAGGGTCGGGCCGTGCTCGCGCGGGTCGTCGTCGGACGGCTTGCCGTCCGCGGTGAACATGTCGGCGCGTCGGGTCGTGGTCATGTCGGCCATCATCGAACGACGCGCTAGGGGCGACAACGGGTTTACCCGGTCGGTGGGAGCCGCGGCGTACGCGGATCGGCGCATGTGCGGATCGGGCCGGGAGGCTTAGCCTGGAGGGGAGGGACCAACCGGGTGAGGAGCCGTGAAGAGCCGCTGGGTGCTGACTGACGACGACGTCCGGGCGCTGCTCGCCGTTGTCGACCGGTGCGACCCGGCGAGCGATGACGACATCTTCTACGCCGACGTGCTCCGGGACCTGCGCGGGCTCATCCCGTGCAGCTACCTGACGTTCCAGCTCATGGACGTCAGTGAGCAGCGGATACGGCTGATCTACGTCGACGACGACGGCGTGGGGCGGCAGGAGTCGGTCGGCACCGAGTCCGAGTTCGATCAGATGTTCTGGCAGGAGTTCTGGAACGAGGACGGCTGCGCGGGTCCGGTTCGTACCGGCGACTACGAGACTGTCGTGCGGCGCTCGGACATGTGGACCCAGCGGGCGTACGCCAACACCCCGCTCGGCTCGTTGTTCACCGAGATGGGCGACCGGCTCCACGTCCGGGTTCCGATGACGCCGCACGGCGGGAGTGACCGTCGGCTGCTGCTGTCTCGCGAGGACGGTCCGGACTTCAGCGAGCGCGAGCTGCTGATGCTGCAGCTGATCCGACCGCACCTCGCCGAGCTGCACGAGCGTCGCGACCGGGAGCTGCACGGCGAGCCGAACCTGACGCCACGACAGTGGGAGATCCTGCGCCAGGTCGCCACCGGCGCGTCCAACGGTCAGATCGCCCGCACGCTGGGCCTGTCCGAGGCGACGGTCCGCAAGCACCTGGAGAACATCTTCCTGCGGCTGCACGTGCTCAGCCGGACCGAGGCGATCGCCCGGGTCCGCCCGTTCATGGACGCCCGCGCCTGGGCCGGCACCGGGTAGCCGGCTGCTCGCCGGCGTCACTGGATCGGCTACAGATCCTTGTTCTCAGAGTAGTCAGCGAGGACCGTCCAGTCGGCCGCGTACACCGTGAAGCGCAGTTCTCCCCGGGAGTTGTCACAGACGATCGGATCGCAGCCGCCTTCCGGGACGGCGGCGTGGTTGACGACGGTTCCCGCAAAGGCGTACCAGCCGTTGTTGACCGCAACCTCATGCTCTTCGCCGGTCGCGTCGGTGATCACCATCCGCTCGGCGGGTTCGGGGCCGGCCAGCCAGCCGGTGCCGAGGCATTCGGCGACCCACTGACCCGTCCGCGGACGCTTCTGCTGACACCATGATGGCTCGACCCGGTAGTCGTCGCTGCGCTCATATGCGTAGTTCTGGATCTCCGCCGCCTTGACGAGTTGTACGTCATGGGTGGTGTAGATGTTCGGATCAGCGAAGAACTCGTCGAGGTCCAGGACGCCGCGATCGTTCAGGTGCTCGGTGTCGAGAGCGCATTCGGCCAGGTCACCATTCGTCGTGCCGAGCAGCGCCGCCAGCCGTCCGTCCTGGCTATCGGCGACGACCACCTGCCAGTCGGAGAAATCCCAGCCGAGGAACCCGCCGCACGCCTCACGTACGCCGGCCAGATCGTCAGACGCCGGCAGCGGAGGCTCGATCGACCCAACGGTGTCCTCGAGGCCGGCCGCCGGGATGAGGCACTTCGTGTCTTCCATCGTTTCGCCGTAGGGGAACTCCGACCAGTTCACGACATCGATCTCATTGCCCTCGTACCACGGGCCGTCCCTGCCGCGCAGCTCGACCGTCAGATTGGTGGGACCGTAGAGGTTGTGCCACACGGCGGTGCAGCGACGCTCGGCCTCGGCATGGGACACCTCAGCCCCTTGCAGGTTGACGCAGCAGGTCAACGAGCCGGTCGAGGGAGTAGCAAAGCACCCCGCACTTGGCGAGCACTGAAACATGTCGTTCTGCTCTACCGGCCGCAGATGGTCGCTCGGCCGCTGCTCGGTGCCGTCAATCGTTCCGGGCAGCCAGATCGCCGCGGCCACGATGACAAGTGCGACCGCGGCGGCGATCAGTGCCGAGGCCGCGGCGCCGCGCTGCCGCTTGCGTCGTACGCCCTGCCGGTACAGCTGAGTCCCGTCGATGCCGTCGCCGGCCGATACGCTGTCGGCGAGCTGGTCCATTCGTACCCGGAGCTGCGTCGCGAAGCCGTCTTCTGGACGATTCATGAGACGTCCCTCCCCGTTGCGGGCGAGTCGTCCGCGATCGCGGTGTCGTCAGTCCAGCCGAGGTCCTGACGTAACTGCGCGTAGGCCCGGCTGGCCCGGCTTTTCACGGTGCCCTGCCGGCATCCGAGCAGGTCGGCGATCTCGGCCTCGTTGAGGTCCTCCCAGTAGCGCAGGACCAGGACCACCCGCTGTTTCGACGGCAGACTGTTCAGCGCTCGTCGCAGGTCAGCGAGCTCGGCCGACCGATCGGCGATGTCCGGTGTCGCCGGCTCCGCGTGGCTGAGCGGTGCATGCA
>DATFRX010000382.1:0-6007 GCA_035262905.1 Nocardioidaceae bacterium | reverse complement strand
GCTGCTTCTTCGCCTCCATCCGGGTCGAGCCCTCGAGTGCGGTGATCTCGTCCTCGGCACCACGCGGCTCGCGCACCCGTACGACGGTGTTGGCCGGGTCGTCTGGCGACGGCTCGGTGTCCTCGCCCTTGCGACGCCGACGCCGACGCCGACGAGTCCCACCGCCGGACGTCTCGGAGTCGCTACCGCTGCCGCTGTCGTCCTTGGCCGCCGAGCTGGAGTCGGCCTTGTCGCCTGACTCGGCGCTGTCGCTGTCGGTCTCGGCGTCGTCGTCGGAGCCGCCATTGGACTTGCGACGACGACGGCCACCGCGACGGCGGCGTCGACGCTGCGAGCCACCGGAAGCGGAGTCGTCGTCCTCGCCCTCGTCGTCGTCGGACTGGTCGGCGCCCGCGCGCTGGTCGGTCTCCTTGCCGCGATCGCGATCCTGGTCGCGGTCGGTCCGCTGCGCCTTCTGCTTCGGCTGCGCCGACGGCTCCGGTGCCTGGAAAACGGGCGAAAACGCCGGGCTGCTCGCGCTGGACCGCTCGTCGTCGTCCGACGGGTCCGGCTCGGCCGCCGTTGCCGTGTCGGCTACCTCGGCCGGCGGCTCAGTGGCGGCGTCCTTCTTCGCAGCGGCCTTCTTGGTCGTCTTCTTGGCGGCAGCCTTCTTGGCGGTCGCCTTCTTCGTCGTGGTCTTCTTCGCCGTCGACTTCTTCGCGGCCACCTTCTTGGCCGACCGCTTGGCGGTCGCCTTCTTGCCGGTCGCCTCGCTAGCATCCGACCCGTCCGAACCGGACTCGGCCGGTGCCGGCTCGGTCGCCGGGTGGACCACGGCCGCCTCCGCCGGGTCGGTGCCCGGGAGGGTGTCCGGTGGGCCCGCCGGCCGGGAGGCCGCTCGGCGGCGCCGTCTCACGGGCGGCTTCTCGGCCGCTCCGGAGTCTGCGCTGGTGTCGCTCGCTTTGTCGTCGGTCTTAGTGCTCTCGTCGAGCATCTCTCTCCTTCGCCCCCGGGCCTGCCGGCCTCGCGAGGGCATCTCGGTCACTCGCGGTAACCGTGGTCACCGCCAGTTCAAGCCTGTTCCGGTCCGACGACGCCCTCCGCGTACGTCAGTCGACGTCCATCTCCCCGCCGCGGTCAACGTGACCGTCCCTCGGAACGGCCGACGTGTCGCGGTCCGGGGCGAACGGGTCGCCCACCGTGCCGGACTGTGCATCGAGGGGACCTTGCACCACGCGGTTCAACAAGGGCGGAACCTGCGGGTGCAGCCCCCCGACATCGCCCAGTCCAGCGAGAACATCGTCGGGGCGTACGGACGGCGTACCGTGCCGTAGCACCAATTCCAGTATCGCACACGGCTCGCCAGGACCCTCATCGTCGGCGAGTCGGACCTCGGCGCGGATCACCGCCGCCCGGCAGTCGAACGTCCGAAGGCCCTTCTTGGTCATCCGCGACACTTCGACCTCGTCGCGAGCGAGGAAGGCATCGACCGCGGCCGTCGCCGACGCCACCGGGATGTCGCTCAGCGTGATCTGCCACACGCTGGCCTCGATCCGGTCGGCCAGCGCCTGGGGCCCCGCGACCACCGCATCGACGACGTCGATCCCGTCCGGCAGCGCGGCATCCAGGGCTCGGCGTACGTCCTCGGGCGGCATCGACTCGGTCAGGGCGATCTCGGCGTACTCGGCCTCACTGGCGGCTCCGGTCGGCGACGCCCCGAGGTACGAGATCCGCGGATGCGGGTTGAATCCACTCGAGTACGCCACTGGAATCCCCGCGCGACGGACCGCCCGCTCCAGGGCTCGGCCGAAGTCGCGATGCGAGGTGAAGCGCATCCGCCCCCGCTTGGCGTAGCGCAGCCGAATCCGGGCCGCCACCGGCAGCTGCGGATGCGGCGCCTCGGCGTTGGCGTACTTCGGCGATTCGGACACGATGCCTGAGGCTACCTCTGTGACAATTGGCGGCTGAGAACCCCGACTGGACCGCGTGTTAGCCTGCCGCGGCATTGCCAGCGTGGTTCCGAAGGGTCGAGATGTCCGAACAACCTCCGAACCCACCGGCGGGGCCGCCGCCAGGCCCTCCGCCGGAAGATCCGCCACCGCAGGATGCGCCGCAGCCGGACGAGGCTGCGAAGGACGAAACGCCGCAGGACGGGTCCTCGGCGGGCGAAACGTCTCAAGACGGACCGGCGAAGGATCAGCCTGCTCAGGGGGGACCCGCGAAGGAGGCACCCGCGCAGGACGCGCCGGCGAAGGGCGGGCCCGCACAGGACCGGCCGACGCAGCTGCCGCGTCCGCAGAGCCGGCCGCCGGTGAGTCGCCCACGGGAGGAGATGCAGGCCCCGGAGGGGATCGAGCCAGAGGAAACGCCGCAGGCGGAGACACCACCCGAGGCCAAGGCACCGCCCGGCCCCTCGCCGGATCCGCCGGCGAAGGACGAGCCCGCGCAAGCCGAGCCGTCGAAGGACGGGCCGCTGCTGGACCAGCCGCCGAGGAGTACGCCGCCGGCCGAAGCCGCCCAGGCTGAATCCGGACCGGCGGAGTCCGTGCAGGCTGAGTCCACGCCGGCCGACTCCGGGCAGACTGGGTCCGCGGCCGCTGCGGCTGCGGCTGCGGCTGCGAAGGCCGAGCCCGGGCAGGCTGAGTCAACGCCGCCGGATGGACCCCTGCTCGACCAGCCGCCGAAGCGTCCGCCGTCGCCGCGACGGGCACAGCCACCCGCACCCGGGCCGGCCGCGTCTGCTCCGGGCGGTCCCGCGCAGCGTGAGCCTGCGCAGGACGGACCGCTGCTCGACCAGCCGCCGCAGCGTTCGGCACCAGCGGCCGCGGCAGCGTCTGAGTCGGACAAGGCGCCCGCCGACGGACCGTCGAATGAGCCGGCGCCAGACGAAACGCCGCCGGCTGGAGCACCCCCTGCCGGGCCACCGGCTGCCGAACCGTCGGCAGACGAGCCGTCGCCAGGCGAGACCACGGCGCCGATCGGAACCCCAGCACCCGCCGAGCCAAGGCCGGGCCAACCGTCCACGCCAGCCGGACCACCGCCTGCCGCACCGCCGCCGAGCGGTCCTCCGACCCCGGGAGGTCCACCGCCGGGCGAACCTCCCGCGCCAGCCGGACCAGCACCTGGCCGACCGCCGGCGCCGGGCGGACCACCGACCCCTGGCGGACCACCTCCTGGCGGGCCACCTCCTGGCGGGCCACCGCCGGGTGGGCCGCCGCCAGGTGGGCCGCCGCCGGGTGAACCCCCGCCGCTCGGAGCACCGGTCCCACCGGGCCCCGCCCCGTCGCCGTTCGCTCCCCCGCAGTCCGGTGGGGTCTATCCCCCGCCGGCGTCACTGCGACCGGGCGCTCCGCAGCCGCCGCCGGACGGTGGCTACCCACTGCCGCCGCCGTACGCACCGGAGCAACCCCGCAAGCGGCGTACCGGCCTCATCGTCACGCTCGCCGTCGGCGGTGTGGTCGTGCTCGCCCTGATCATCACGGGCGTGGTGACCAGCCTCGGGGGCGGCCCCGAGCGTGACGACTCGGGCCAGATCACCTCGGCTGGCGACCTGTCGGCGTTCGACGTCAAGGTCGGCGACTGCTTCGACCTGCCGGACCCGAACGGCGAGGTCACCGATCTGGGTGGCGTGCCGTGTACCGATCCGCACGACGCCGAGGTCTACGGCACGTTCGACATCAAGGGCCAGGACTACCCCGGCACCGACAAGGTGATCAAGAAGTCGCAGCGGGGCTGCTCGAGGCGGTTCAAGGAATTCGTCGGCCTGCCGTACCGGCGGTCGGAGCTCGAGCTGCAGTACCTCTACCCGACGTCGGACTCCTGGGAGACGCAGGACGACCGCGAGGTCGTGTGCGCCGTAACCGAGCCGGACGGCAAGAAGACCACCGTCGAGACGCTCGAGGACGCCAAGCGCTGACGCCAGCCTAGGCGCGGGCCACGATCTCGGTGTGGGTGATCGTGAACGTCGCCGACGGGTCAGCGACCCAGTCGCGCCACGCTTCGGCGATGGCGGCGTTGCGCTCCGACGTCGACAGGCCGCGCCGGACGGCTTCGACGGCGTAGTTGGACGACACCACCCGCTCGGCCCACGAGCCGCCCCACCAGGCCCGGTCGTCCGGGGTCGCGAAGCACCAGGCGCTCGCCGTACATGTGACGTCGCCGAAGCCAGCTGCCTGGGCCCAGCTGAGCAGGTGGCGGCCGGCGTAGGGCTCGCCGCCGAGGACACGGGCTGCGGCGGCGTACACCTCGAGCCAGTCGGTGACCACGTCGGGATGTGCCGCGGCGGTCCCGAAGTCGACCTCGCGGACGGCGACCACGCCGCCGGGCCGGCAGACCCGTCGCATCTCGACCAGTGCCGCGACCGGGTCGGTGAGGTGCTGGAGCAGTTGGTGGGCGTGGACCACGTCGAAGCAGTCGGCGGGCAGGTCGAGGTCGTAGACGTCGCCGGTTCGCAAGTCGACGTCGACTCCGGCGTCGGACGCGGCGGCCCGAGCCTCGGCGAGGACGTCGGATGACGAGTCGATGCCGACGGTCCGGCCCGGCGCCACCTCGCGGGCCAGGTCGGCGGTGAGGCTTCCAGGGCCGCAGCCCACGTCGAGCAGCGCGATGTCCGGTCGCAGGTGCGGGCGGAGGTAGGCAGCGGAGTTGGCGACGGTACGCCAGCGATGCACTCGCAGCACCGCGTCGGTGTGCCCGTGGGTGTAGTCGGGCGCCGGCTCGGTCACGTCACTCCCGGGTCATCAGCGGGTTGTCGTGGCTGAACCCGGCGCGCCGGTAGAACGGGATTGACCGCTTGGTCGGATGCAGGACGACCCGGGCGAAGCCGTCCTGGTCGGCATCGGCCAGGGCAGCGTCCAGCAGCCCGCGACCGACACCGCGATCGCGATGCTCGGGCCGCACGTACACGTTGCCGACGTAGCCCCATCGACCTGGATCGCGTACCGGCTCGGGCATCCGCTCGTGGACGAACAGCAGGAGCATGCCGATCGGAGCGTCGTCGTGGTACGCCAGCCACACCCGGCTGCCACGGTCGAGTTGGTCGGCGTACCAGGCCTCGAAGCGATCCTCGAACGTCGAATCGGCGTCCAGCGCGATGCCGTGCCGCTCCAGACGCCATTCGCGACGCAACCGCGCCAGCGCAGCGACATCGTCGGGGCCGCCCGGCCGGATCTCGACGCACGAATCGACATCGTGGGGGTCCGAGCCCCCGGGATGTCGATTCTTCGGTGCGGATCCGGCGGTCACGACACCGAGGCGATGGGCAGCAGCTTCTTGCCGGTCGGGCCGATCTGGATCTCGGTGTCCATCTGGGGGCAGACGCCACAGTCGAAGCACGGGGTCCAGCGGCAGTCCTCGACCTCGACGGCGCCGGACGGGTCGATCGCGTCCTGCCAGTCCTCCCACAGCCAGTCGCGGTCCAGACCCGAGTCGAGGTGGTCCCAGGGCAGCACCTCGGCGTAGTCGCGCTCGCGGACGGTGTACCAGTCGAGATCGACCGGCGTGTCGGCCAGGACTGCGTCGGTGCACTTGGACCAGCGGTCGTACGAGAAGTGCTCGCTCCAGCCGTCGAACCGGCCGCCCTCGCGCCAGACCGCCTCGATGATCCGCCCGACCCGGCGGTCGCCGCGACTGAGCAGGCCCTCGATGATCCCGGGCTTGCCGTCGTGGTAGCGAAAGCCGATCGCCCGGCCGTAGCGCTTGTCCGATCGCACCGAGTCACGCAGCTTGGCGAGCCGGTCGTCGGTCGTCTGGTGATCGAGCTGCGAGGCCCACTGGAACGGCGTGTGCGGCTTCGGAATGAACCCGCCGATCGACACGGTGCAGCGGATGTCTCGGCGCCCGGACACCTCGCGACCGGTCTCAATGACCTTCTTCGCCAGCTCCGCGATCTGGAGTACGTCGTCGTCGGTCTCGGTCGGCAGCCCGCACATGAAGTAGAGCTTCACCTGCCGCCAGCCGTTGGAGTACGCCGCGGCGACCGTGCGGATCAGGTCTTCCTCGCTGACCATCTTGTTGATGACCTTGCGCA
>DATFRX010000381.1:0-3915 GCA_035262905.1 Nocardioidaceae bacterium | reverse complement strand
GCTCGACCGCAACGTGATGCCGGGCGCACCGGGCTATCCGGGCGCGCTGCCGACTCCGACCAGGGACGGCAAGAGCGTGCTGTTCTGCGCCCGGGACGGTGGGGTGAGCCACCTGTACTCCTTCGCCGCGGACGGTTCGACGCCACCGCGTCGGCTGGTCGGCGAGCCGGGCCTGTCGATCGCCGGGCTCGCGGTCGCGTCGCAGTCCGACCTGGTCGCCGTCGTCAGGGTCACGCCGACGTCGTTCGGCGAGATCGTCTCGGTCGGGTTCGACGGCTCGACCGACGTACTGACGTCGCACGGCGCTGACCTGGCCGACGAGATCGAGCTGTACGAGCCGGAGCCGCGTCGGTTCACGGCGCCGGACGGACGGGTCGTCCACGGCTGGGTGCTCGCCGACTCCGATCGGGACCGGCCGGGGCCGCTGCTGCTGGACATCCACGGCGGGCCGCACAACGCCTGGAGCGGCACGGCCGACCCGGTGCACCTGTATCACCAGGTCCTGGTCGAGGCCGGCTGGACCGTGCTCACGATCAACCCGCGCGGGAGCGACGGCTACGGCGCCGACTTCTACACCGCCGTCGTCGGCGCCTGGGGCGAGTCCGACGCGGCCGACTTCACCAGCACGGTCGACGCCCTCGTGGCCGATGGCACCGCTGACCCGGATCGGCTGGCCGTGACCGGCTACAGCTACGGCGGCTACATGACCTGCTTCCTGACCAGCCGCGACGATCGCTTCGCAGCGGCCGTCGCCGGCGGCCCCGTGACCGATCTGGCCAGCGCGGCTGGGACCTCGGACCTCGGGCACTACATGGGCGTCGCGGAGTTCGGCGCGCTGCCCTGGACCGATCCGGAGCGGTTGCTCGCCCAGTCACCGATGTCGCGGGTGGACCAGGTGCAGACGCCGACCCTGGTGCTGCACGGGCTCGCCGACGTCAGGTGCCCGATCGGGCAGGCACAGCAGTGGTTCGCCGCGCTGCGGGCCCGAGGCGTGCCGGCCCGGCTGGTCGCGTACCCCGACGCCTCGCACCTGTTCATCCTCGGCGGCCGGCCGTCGCATCGGGTCGACTACAACGAGCGCCTGGTCGACTGGGTGCAGCGCTACGCAGCCGGGCGCTAGTCGACCCGCGGCGTCGCCCGGAACCCGTGGTGGACGTAGCGCGAGCCGTCGTCCAGCTCGTAGAACAGCACCGAGCTCCAGGACGCCGCAGTCTCCTGCTTGGTGGCGAACTGATGCTCGGCGACCGGGATCAGCGCGGTCTCCTCGGTCCGCTCGTCCTCCGGCACCAGCTCCGCGATCAGCCCGGTCACGGTGGACCGAATGACCAGGCCGTCGTCCTGCTCGACCACGTCGATGTCGACGCTGGATCGCGAGTAGCGACCGACGTACGGCGCCAGGTCGATGGTGACCGGCTCCTCCGGCGGGGCGAACGCCGGTGGCATGCCCACGTCGGCGAGCTCGCCGAACACCTCGGCGTAGAGCTCGTGGTAGAGCCCCTGGGGATCGCCGCCGTTGGTCAGCAGGCTGACCGCGAAGTCGCGCTCGGGCGACAGCCGCAGGAACGCGGCCTGTCCGATCGTGCCGCCGTCGTGGCCGATGATCCGGTGGCCGCCCCAGTCGAAGCGCATCCAGCCGAGTCCCCACGAGTCGGTCTCGATCGGGTCGGGCAGCGCGATCTCCTGGCCCTGCATCGCCTCCACAGACGCGGCCGACAGGATCCGGGTGCCGTCGGGGGCGACGCCGCCGGCCAGATGCATGCGGGCGAAGGCGAGCACGTCATGGACTCGGGCCGTGATCAGGCCGGCCGGTCCGGCGTTGCGGGGGAGCACCCAGTGCGGCGACGGCCTCGGCTCGGTCCCCGGATCACCCAGGTGGCCGACCGCGGCCCGGTGCACGATGGCCTCCTCGGGCAGCGTCACCGTGGCGGTCAGGCCGAGTGGCTCGATGATCCGCTCGCGAAGCGCGGCGTCCCACGTCTTGTCGGTGAGGACCTCGATGATCCGGCCGGCCACGATGAAGCCGGCGTTGCAGTAGGAGAAGGTGGCGCCGACCGGATGGTTCTGACCGGCCTCGGTCAGCACCGCGACGTACTTCTCCACACAGTCGTCGCCGCGTCCGGTATCGGTGAACAGGTCGCCGTCGAGGCCGCTGCTGTGCGTGAGCAGGTGGCGTACGGTGACCGCCTTGGTGACCTCGGGGTCCGGCGTGCCGAACTCCGGCAGCACCTCGACCACCGGCGTGTCGAGACTGAGCTTGCCCTCGTCGACCAGCTGCATGAGCATCGTCGTCGTCCAGACCTTGCTGATCGACCCGATCTGGAAGACGGAGTCGGGCGTGGCCTCGACGAGGGTCGCCTTGCTGAGCACGCCCGCGGCGACGTCGACGATCTGCCCGTCGCGAAGGATGCCCATCGCGGCTCCGGGCACCTTGTACTTCGCGATCGCGTCGTTGAGTCGCGCCCGCCAGTACACGGTGTCGATCGAAGCCTTGCTCGTGCTCGACATGAGTGGTCCTTCCTGCCGCCCGACCTTGCACTCCCACTCTGCCGCGCCGTACCGACGGCTGGCGCTGTACGACGATCCGAAGCGACCCGGCATCGTTGGGCGCGCCGAACGAACCCACGCGTCTCGGGTCGGCCGCACCTGGAGCTCGCTCGCTGGTCGAATAGCGTCAAGGCATGGACCCAGCCGACCTGCATCGCGACGCCGTCGTCGTCGACACCCACAACGACCTGATCCTGCTGGTCGACCACTTCGACCAGCGGCAGCAGCCGGGCCACTTCGCCGACTACTGGCTGCCAGAGCTGCGGGCCGGCGGCGTGGACGTCCAGGTGCTGCCGATCTGTCTCGAGGAGCAGTTCCAGTCCGAGGGCGGGCTCCGCCGCACCCTGCTGCTTGTCGAGCGGATCCACCGGCTCGCGGCCGAGCACGCCGACGACGTGGCGCTGTGCCTGACCGCCGACGACGTCGACGCGGCGGTCGCCGCCGGCAAGATCGCGCTGGTGATCGCGCTCGAGGGCGCCCACGGCATCGGCCAGGATCCGCAGCTGATCCACACCATGCAGCGGGTCGGCGTCCGCGTCGTCTCGCTGGCGCATCTCGGCCGGACGTTCCTGGCCGACGGCAGCCGCCTCGATGCCACCTCCCGCGGTGGACTGACGCCCGAGGGCATCGAGGTCTTCCAGGAGATGGAGCGGCTCGGCATCGTCTTCGACATCAGTCATCTCGGCATCGCCGGCGTCGAGGAAGTCCTATCGCTCGCCACCCGGCCGTTCCTCGCGACCCATTCGGCGTGCCTGGCGATCACCGACATCCACCGCAACCTCGGCGACGAGCAGATCAAGCGGATCGCCGAGCTCGGCGGTGTGATCAACCTGGCGGCGGCGATCCCGTTCTTCATCGATCCCGAACGCGCGACCGCCGAGCGGGCCGTCGACCACATCGAGCACCTGATCGAGACGGCCGGCATCGACCACGTCGGCGTCGGGCCCGACTTCGTGGACGAGTATTTCCAGCAGGTCTACGGCGGCTGGATCGTCGGCAAGGACATGAGCGACGGCGACTTCCCGCGGTCGGAGATCGAGCGCCCCTCTGACCTGCCCAAGCTCACCGAGGCGATGGTCAGTCGCGGCATCAGCGAGGCCGACATCCGCAAGATCCTCGGCGGCAACGTGCTTCGGGTCTTCCGCCAGGTGATGGGCGTGCCCGCGGCCTAGGGTCGTCTTGCTCCCATGGGGGTAGCCAAATCCCGGAACACGCCGGCGTGTCTCAGGATTTGCCTACCGCCAGCGGTGCCTTAGCGGTCGACCAGGTACGGCCGGGCCAGGTCGGTGTTGTCGACCACATACGTCGCGAGTGCCTCCGGGTCGCAGTCCGCGAGGTAGCGGCGCTGGCCCTCCACGTACCGGTGGTTCG
>DATFRX010000380.1:0-7843 GCA_035262905.1 Nocardioidaceae bacterium | reverse complement strand
AAATCACAATAGACCGTGAGTACGGTCAAGAGCCGACTTTGCTCCCTTGCTCGGAGGTCGGGAAACCCGAAAGCTTCGGGGTGATCCTTGGACCCGGCTTCTAAGATCAACTAGATTTAGCTTTAGAGCAGAGGAGCGACCATGGCAGCAGATCCGACGTACCTGATCGTGGGCGCCAGCCTGGCCGGGGCCAAGGCCGCGCAGACACTTCGCAAGGAAGGTTTCGAGGGCCCCTTGGTGATGATCGGGGACGAGGGGGAGCGGCCGTACATCCGGCCTCCGCTGTCCAAGGAATACCTGATGGGCCAGACCGACCGGGAGCGGATCTTCGTCCATCCGGAGGCGTGGTACGACAAGAACGACGTGGACCTGCGCCTGCAGACCACGGCGACCGCGATCGACCCCGCCGCCCACGAGGTGACGCTGGCCGACGGCAGCCGGCTCGGCTACGCCAAGCTGCTGCTGACCACCGGGTCCAGCCCGCGACGGCTGTCCATCCCCGGCTCCGACCTCGACAACGTGCTCTATCTGCGCCGGGTCGGCGACTGCGATCGGCTGAAGGAGACCTTCGCGTCCGCGTCCCGCGTGGCCGTGATCGGTGCCGGCTGGATCGGCCTGGAGGCGACCGCGGCCGGCCGGGCCGCCGGGGTCGAGGTGACGGTGCTGGAGGCGGCCGAGCTGCCGCTGCTCCGGGTCCTCGGCCGCGAGACCGCCGAGGTGTTCGCCAAGCTGCATCGTGAGCACGGCGTCGATCTGCGGTTCGGCGTCCAGGTCGCCGAGCTCACCGGCCGCGACGGTGCCGTGACCGGCGTCCGGCTGGGCGACGGCAGCCAGGTCGATGCGGACGCAGTCATCGTCGGTGTCGGCGTCACGCCCAACGTCGAGCTGGCCCAGGCCGCCGGCCTCGACGTGGACAACGGCATCCGGGTCAATGCCGGCCTGCGGTCCTCCGACCCCGACATCTACGCCGCCGGCGACGTCGCCAATGCCTTCCATCCGCTGATCGGCAAGAGCATCCGGGTCGAGCACTGGGCCAACGCGAGATACCAGCCGGTGACCGCGGCCAAGTCGATGCTCGGACAGGACGTCAGCTACGACCGGGTGCCGTACTTCTACACCGATCAGTACGACCTCCGGATGGACTACTTCGGCTACGTCGAGCCCGGCCAGTACGACGACGTCGTGTTCCGCGGTGATCTCGACTCCCGCGCGTTCGCTGCGTTCTGGCTGGCCGACGGCATGGTGCTCGCGGGCATGCACGTCAACCTCTGGGACGAGACCCGGCACGTCCGCAACCTGGTGGAGGCCCGCCCCAAGGTCGACAAGCAACGGCTCAGCGACCCGGACGTCCCGCTCGCCGAGCACATCGGCGCCTGACGGTCACGGTCAGGCGGTCTCGTCGCTGCTCATGGCGACGGTGAGCAGCCGCACGCCGGTCATCTCGAAGCGCACCCCTCGCGCGTCGGAGGCGTAGCGCATGACGACGCTGGTGCAGCCGGGGCAGCGGACCACCATGGCCGGAGCATCCGGGTAGACCCGATGGGCGGCCAGCGGCTGCTCGTTGCCGCAGCTCGCGCAGATGACGATCGCCGCGGTCAGGTCGGCGGCGAACAGTTCCGTCAGGGGCCCGCCGATGGCGTTGCCGTCGAGATAGCGGGCGTCGGTGTCGTCGGCTGCGTTCACGATCCATCTCCCATTCCGCCGTAGCGCTCGGTCTTGATCCGGTCGACGCCATGACCGAGCGCGACGAGCTCGCGGGTGACCGCCTCCACGAACGGCGTCGACCCACAGATCATGATGGCCGGACGCTGCTCCGGGCGGACGGTGTGCCGGACCAGTTTGTCCCGGTCGATCCGGCCGGTCGGACCGTCCCAGCCGACCGGAGCGTCGCGGGTGAAGGTCAGCACCACGTCGACTCCCGCGCGCGGACGCAGCTCGTCGCGGGCGATGACGTCGGCGTCGGTGCGTACGGAGTAGAGCAGCCCGACCGGTACGTCGCTCTGGGTCTCCTGGTGATGCCCGAGCATCGCGAGGAACGGCACGACTCCCGAGCCGCCCGCGATCAGCTGGACGGGCGTGTCGGAATGCTCCGGCCAGACGAAGAAGCCGCCGATCGGTCCGCGCAGCTCCAGCTGATCGCCGGTGCGCAGCTCGTCGGTCAGGTAGGGCGAGACCTCACCGTCGTCGAGTCGCTCCACGACCAGTTCGACCTCGGGCTGCCCAGGCGGCGACGCGATGGAGTAGCTGCGCTGGGCTGTGTAGCCGTCCGGAGCGGTCAGCCGGACGTCGACATGCTGGCCGGCGACGTGGCCCGGCCAGTCCGGCAGGCGCATCCGGATCCGACGGGCGGTCGGCGTTTCCGACGTGACCGCCTCGACCTCGGCGCGCTGCCATGTCAGTCGCCTGCGTACCGCTGTTCTTTCCACGGATCCCCGTAGTTGTGGTAGCCGAAGGTCTCCCAGAATCCGGGCTCGTCGACCAGGTTCAGCACCAGACCGCGCACCCACTTCGCCGACTTCCAGAGGTACAGATGGGGTACGAGCAGCCGGGCCGGGCCGCCGTGCTCGTCCGCGAGCGGCTGGCCGTCGTAGGTGTCGACCACCCAGGCCTGGTTGTCGAGCAGATCCTCCAGGGGGAGGTTCGTGGTGTAGCCGCCGTCGCAGTACGCCAACACGTACTCCGCGGTGGTCTCGACGTCCTCGAGCAGCGTGTCGAGGGAGACGCCCTCCCACTCGGTGTCGAACTTCGACCAGCTCGTCACGCAGTGGATGTCGACGGTGATCGGCGTGCGAGGCAGTTGCCGGAACTCCTCCCACGTCCAGCGCCGCACCTCGTCGACCTGGCCCTGGATGGCGAAGTCCCAGTCGTCGGTCTTGGTGTAGGGCACCGGCCCGGCCGACAGCACCGGGAAGTCGCTGCCGACATCGTGCTGGCCGGGCGGCAGCCTGCCAGGCGGCCCGGAGCGGCGCCGGCCGGTGAATCCTCTGGTGATGAATGACATGGGTCTCAGGGGAGGGTGAAGGGCGGCAGGAGTCCACGTTGCACCAGTGCGCGGTGGACGTCGTTCATCGTATCCATGGCAGCGATCGCAAGACTCCGGAATCCGCCCGCGACGAAGAGATCCTCCTGGGTGAAGCGCTCCTCCAATGCGGCCAGCACCGAGGCGTACGTCCGGTCGCTGATGTCCAGCAGCCGCTGCTCGAACGAGTCCGCGGCCTGGCGGCGGGTGGCACGCAACAGGTCTGGCGGCAGCGGGTTGGGCAGCGGGTCCTGCAGGCCGACGAAGCCGTCGTGGTGGGTGGTGCCGGTGTCGATCACGCTGCGCAGGTCGTCGAGCTGGTCGCCCTCGAACAACGGGTCGGTGCTCACCGCCGGCAGCAGTTTGCCGTAGCGATCGTCGACCGCCGACGCGACGGCGCCGCCGCGCTCGACCAGCTGCGTGAGCTGATCCGAGTCCGGCGGTCCGAGGTCGATCTGGACACGGCCGGCGGACATGGTGGACGCCCGCGCGAGCGGCACCGGCCGCCCGACGCCGATCAGCGCCCGGACGATGGCGGCCAGATGGAACATCTCGATCTGCGCGAGTGCGAAGGCAGCCGCGGCGCCGTCGCGGCCTGCGGGCTCGGTGGGGCCACCGTCGGCGGGCTCCAGGTCGTGGCCGAGTGCGCACGACACCGACAGGTACTCCACGATCAGCGCGTGCTCGATCGCGGCCAGCTGTTCCAGCTCGGCGAGCACCTGCTCTCGAGTCAGCTGCTCGGTCGGTACGGCCGGTTCGTCGACAGACACCGTGTCACCCCGCCCTGCGCTGTTCTCTCCGCTCCGGACGCACAGCGTAGCTTCGCCTACTCCGCGTCAGCGAGGTCCAGCGACCGGATGTGACCGAACGACCCGCGGATTCGGGACCTCCGGTCTAGAGGACGGCGTCGGCCAGCAGGTCGACCTGGCCGACGTCTGTCGAGGTGGGGAAGTAGATCAGCTCGTCGGCGCCGGCCTGGGCGAACCCGTCCCGGTACTGGACGGCCATCTCGGGGCTCACGACCGCGCCGCCGGAGATCCGGCCCGCCAACTCGTCGCCGAGGAAGCCGTAGTAGTTGTGGAGATAGCCGTCGGCGTCCTTCCGGGCGGTGTCGCCGAGCGCGAAGTAGCACAGGGCAACCAGCCGTGGCTCGTCGTCCCGGCCCGCCGCTTGCCAGGCCGCCCGGGCCTTCGTCGCCCCGGCCGCCAGGTTGTCGGGCCCCCCACCGCCCATCGTCCAGCCGCTGCCGAACTCCGCAGCGCGTCGGTAGGACGTATCGGAGGTGCCGCCGACCAGGAGCTCGGGACCGCCGGACCGGCCGGGCGGTGGACCGATCGGGCCGGCGAAGCCGCGCTCGGCTCCATCCCAGATCGCCTTCATCTCACGCAGCATCGCGTCCATCCGCTTGCCACGGGTCTCCAGCGGCACGTCGCTGACGTCGTAGTCGTCGGGCCGCCCGCCGACCGAGACGCCGAGGGTGAGCCGACCGCCGCTCAGCGAGTCGATCGTCGCCGCCTGCTTGGCCAGCAGGGCTGGGTTGACGCGGTACGGGACGATCAGGATGTCCGTCAGCAGCCGGATCCGCTCGGTGACGGCAGCGGCTGCGGCCAGCGCGATCAGCGACTCGTAGTTGGCGAAGACGAGGCGATCGATCGTGCCCAGTGAGGAGAAACCTCGGTCTTCGGCTTGCCGGGCCCACCCGAGCAGGGACGCCTTGTCGACGCCTGGAATCGTCGACGGGAGTCCGATCCCGACCTTCATCTCGACCTCCTAGTCTCGGTATGTGTCGAACGTACCCACGTGGGCGCGTCTCATGGTCGAGTCGGCTCGGGTGGCTCGGCTCGGCCTGATCGACGACGCCGGTCGGCCGCGCGTACTGCCGGTGACCTTCGCCCTGGTCGGCGACGACACCGTGTGGTCCGCCGTCGATCACAAGCCGAAGCGATCGCCCGACACCGAGCTGGCCCGCGTGCGCTGGCTCCGCCGCCGTCCCGAGGCGGCCCTGCTCGTCGACCACTACTCCGACGACTGGTCACAGCTCGCGTGGGTGCAGCTGATCGGCCGGGTCGCGATCGTCGATGACGCCGAGCCGCCGGCGGAGCTGCTGGAGAAGTACGAGCCCTATCGAAGGCAGCCGCCACGGGGTCCGCTGCTGCGCCTCGACATCGAGCGCGCGGTGTGCTGGCGAGCCGCCTGATTGGTCAGGCTTGGCCGTTAGGCGGTGCCGGCCGCTCGTAGCAGTCGTGTTGTTCGATCCGGGTGATCCGGCCGGCCGCGAGGTCGTAGTGCGCGACGCACCAGGCCGCCATGAGCGTGCCTGCGGGCAACGGACCGGCGTCGACCGCCAGCTCACCCGCCCATCGCATCCGGGTCACGACGGTGTCGCCGCTCGCGATGTGGTCGCGGGGTTCGTACGACTGCCAGGCGAGCAGTTGCCTGCCGGATTCGAGGCCGGCCTTGATCTGGTCGGCGTCGCGCTCACTCCCGGCCGGGTTGATCAGGTTCGGCCGCTCGACGAAGCGGACGTCGGGGGAGAGGAGGAGGTCCAGCTCGTCGCCGGTCGGCCAGCGGCGATCGAAGGCCGCCAGGAAGCGTTCGACCACGGCGATGTTGTCGGTGCCGGTGCTGTCGGAGTCAGGCATGCCACCAGTCTCGCGACCGCTCGTGACCGGCGGATCATCATCGGCAGGTGATCAGGGCCGGCCTTGGCGGGTGGTCGACTCCGAGCCAGATAGGACTCGAGGTCCTGGTTGATGCGGGCCAGCCGGTCGTCGCGAAGCGCGTAGCGCCAGCCGGTCGCGCCCTCATCGCGGACCGTCAGCAGGCCGGCCGATCGCAGGATGCCGAGATGGTGGTGCAGTGTCGTGCGGTCCACCTCGAGGCGGTCGGCGATCTCGGACGCGTTCAGATCGTCCTCGGTCAGCAGGCGCAGCACGCGAAGCCGCAGATCGTCGCCGAGTGCGGCGGCCAGCTTCACCAGCCGTCGCGGCGGAGCCTCCGCATCGTCGTCGAGTGCCTCGTCGGCGACCGAGCAGAGGAACACTGCCGTATGCCGATGGTCGACCGGTACGACGAACGGCCGCAGTGCGAGGGTCGGAACGATGACCACGTCGGTGATCCACGGGGACGGCTCGTACGTGACGCCGCTGGTCGCGTTCGCCAGGACGGCCTGTCCCGGCGTCGTCCGCAGCATTGCCTTCTTGGCCGCGACGTCACGCCCGATCGCTGGCTCGGCGTCCGCGGCGAATCGCGGCAGTACGGCTTCAGCCCAGTCACCGACGTTCGCGATCATTGCCGTCTTGATGTCGTCGGCCGGCTCGGTGAGCAGGCGCCCGATCGCCTGTCGGCTCCGCTGGTCGGTGCCCATGGCACTTCGCACCTCGGACCGAGCGCGCGAGTCCCCATCGATCGCTCGCTCGAACGCGTCCTCACTCACCATGGTGCGTTCCAGCGCCGACTCCGCACCGAGCAGGGTCCGCCGCAGCAGGTCCGCGTCGATGCTCTCGAGCGCCGCGAGCAGCTCGTCCGGCCCACGCGGCGACGCTGCCTCCAGCGCGACGGTGACCAGCTCGGCGTAGGCCCCGAGGTGATAGCGCTCGACGCGCCCGATCAGCTCGGGCCCGGCAAGCTTGCGTACCTCCCGGATCCAGGCCTTGCCGGACTCCAGCGAGGCACGGGCCGGTCCGCTGGTGAAGGCGGCCAGCTGCGCGATCAGCTCGCACCCGAGGCCGCCGACCACGCGCACCTCCGGGAACGCGTCGGCGTCGCCTGGCTTGTCCACCGCTCAAGTATCGGACGACGGCAAGCGACAGCGGTTCGCGACCGGCCGGTCTGCCTCGGTGACCTACTCCAGTCCCACACAGAGGGCGGGGAACGGCGTGCCGTCCTGGTGGCCGGCCAGCTTGTCGACCGAGATCACCTCGCCGGTGGCGTTGTCGACCGTGACCACCGACAGGCCGGTGTTGCCCACGATGAAGCCGAGCCCCGGAGCGGTGTAACGCTGGTCGTTGCCCGGCACGGTGACCGTCGACGTGCCGTCGCCGTTGTCCACGGTCTTGGCCGGCCCGGCGAGTACGGCGGTGAGCGTCTTGCCGTTGGCCGGGTTGAGATAGCCGATCTTGCCGGACTTCCAGCTCATCGTGACCTTGGTCAGCCCGTCGGCGCCGGTGAACGTCGTGGTCCGCAGGGTGCCGTCCAGGGTCCGGACGACCTCGAACGGACACCGGGTCCCGGCCGGGAAGGTGTTCGCGAGGTGGACCTCCTCGTCGGCTCGGTCCGGTGGTGCCGCGGGTGCAGAAGTGGCGACCGCTGCCAGGGTGACGGCGGCGCCGAATGTGGTCGCTGAGATTCGCCTGATCGTTGTCCTCATGGCTGTACCTCCACGTCGGCTGACCAGAGGCTAGAGCCGTCTGTTGACAAATTTCAACAACACTCACGGATCGGTCCGATCTTGTGATCCCGGCGTGACCGACCCGCCGCCCGGGACCGGCGGAGCCGTGGCGGTAGCCAAATCGCGAAACACGCCGGCGTGTTTCGCGATTTGCCTACCGCCAGTGGAGCGGTGCGTTAGCCGTCGGCCTGGAGTAGGGCCTGGAGTGAGGCGGCCTCCTCGGCGCAGGCCGGGCAGGCGTGGAGGTGCGTGGCCATGGCGACGTCGACGAAGCCGGGGTCGGCCAGCCGGCGGTCGACGTACTCGTCGAGCAGTGCGAAGCAGTCGTCGCACGACAGCCACGGCTGGGTGTTCTTGGTGAGGTTGTGCAGGACCTTGCGGGTGACCGCCCGGGGTGCTTGCTCAGTCATGATTCGTTCCCGTTCCCCGTCGCG
>DATFRX010000379.1:0-20382 GCA_035262905.1 Nocardioidaceae bacterium | reverse complement strand
TCCAGCTGCTGCAGCTCGTGCACGGCCGGGCCGACCCGACGCTGCGCAGCCCGACCACCCTGGTGGGGTTGGAGGCGTTGACCGATGGCGGCTATGTCGGACGCGACGACGGAGCAGCGCTCGCCGAGGCGTACCGATTCCTGCGTGCCCTCGAGCACCGGATCCAGCTCTATCGGCTGCGCCGGACCCACACGGTGCCGACCGGCGACGACGACCTGCGGCGGCTGGGTCGTGGTCTCGGATTCCATGGCGATCCGGTCGCCGAGCTCACCAAGGAGTGGCGTCGCCAGGGTCGTGAGGTCCGGCGGCTGCACGAGAAGCTGTTCTACCGACCGTTGCTGAGCGCCGTGGCGGCACTGCCCGGCGAGGGCCTGCGGCTGACTCCGGAGGCGGCCAAGGACCGACTCGTCGCCCTCGGCTACGTCGACCCGCGCGGCGCGCTCGCCCACATCGACGCGCTGTCGTCCGGGGTGTCGCGCCGCGCCTCGATCCAGCGCCAACTGCTGCCGGCGATGCTGGCCTGGTTCGCCGAATGTCCCGACCCGGACGCCGGACTGCTGGCGTTCCGTCGGCTCAGTGAGACGCTCGGCTCGACGCATTGGTACCTGCGGCAGCTCCGTGACGAGAGTGCGGCCGCCGAGCAACTGGCCCGGGTGCTCGGGTCGAGTCGCTATGCCGCCGACCTGATCCAGACCGCACCCGACGTGGTCGCGATGCTGGGTCACGACGACGACCTGGTGCCGCGGTCGAGGGAGCGGCTGCTCACCGAGATGACTGCCGCTGCGCAGCGCTATCCGGATTCCGGCGCCGCGATCCATGCCGTGCGCGCGATGCGCCGACGCGAGTTGTGCCGGATCGCGATCGCCGACGTGCTCGGCCGGCTGACCGTCGAGGCGGCGGGGGCGGCGCTGACCGATGTGACCGTCGCGACCCTGTCCGGGGCGCTGGCCGCCGCGACCGCCGCCGTGGAGTCCGATCTCGGCCGCGCCCTGCCGACTCGGATGGCGCTGATCTCGATGGGCCGCCTCGGCGGGCACGAGACGGGTTACGGCTCCGACGCCGACGTCATGTTCGTCCACGTACCCCATGCGGGCGAGGCGGAGAAAGCCGCGACCGACGCGGCCCACGCGGTGGCCCAGGAGATGCGGCGGATGCTGGCCGAGCCGGGCGACGACCCGCCGCTCGAGGTCGACGCGGGTCTTCGGCCCGAGGGCAGACAGGGGCCGCTGGTCCGGACGCTGGCGTCCTACGGCGCCTACTACGACCGCTGGTCGCACGTCTGGGAGGCGCAGGCGCTGCTTCGTGCCGATCCAGCGGTCGGCGATCCGGAGTTGCGCGAGCGCTTCGCTGCGATGATCGACCCGATCCGGTGGCCTTCGCACGGTTTGACCGAGTCCGACGTCATCGAGATCCGCCGGCTCAAGGCTCGGGTCGACTCCGAGCGGCTGCCGCGGGGCGCCGATCCGACGCTGCATCTCAAGCTGGGTCGCGGCGGCCTCGCCGACGTCGAGTGGACGATCCAGCTGCTCCAGATGCGGCACGCGCACACGGTCGAGGGGCTGCGTACGACGCGCACGATGGCGGCCCTGGATGCGGCGCGCGACGCCGGTCTGGTCGCGGCCGACGACGCCGAGATCCTCGCCGAGGCATGGCGGATGGCTAGTGCCGTACGCAATGCCGTGATGCTCGTACGCGGCCGGCCGGCCGACTCGATGCCGGCTGCGATGCAGGACCGGGCCGGGGTGGCCTACCTGCTCGGCTACTGGCCGGACGGCGAGCGGATGGTCGACGAGTACCGGCGCACGACACGTCGGGCCCGGGCGGTCGTGGAGCAGATCTTCTGGGGCTGAGCAGGGGACTTCCCACGGCCGGGCCCAGCGCCTCGATTTCGTGTCGACCGGGATCTCTGACACGATCACGTCGATGACGCAGCGCATGTCGTTCCGCGTGACTGCCGCCCTGATCGTCGTCCTCGCACTCATCGTCGTTGGATGGAGCTTCCAGGACGACGGTTCTGGCGACGCGTCAGCCGAGGACTATCAGGCGTGGCTCTTCGTCAGCGAACCCGACCTCACGGCGCCGGTGATCGACGTCTCGAAGTACGACGTTCCGGGCGCGCCGCCTGCTGGCAACGGCCTGACCTTCCTCGCGCCGAAGGACGGCGAGGCCAGGACCGGGCCGCTGATCGTGGACAACACCGGCCGGCCGGTGTGGATCGGGCCGGAGGAGCGGGCCTACGACCTTCGGGTGCAGCAGTACCAAGGCCAGCCGGTCCTGACCTTCTGGCGCGGCGACACCATCACGCCCTACTACGGCGCCGGCGAGTTCGTGCTGCTGAACCAGGCGTACGAGGAGATCGGATCGGTCACGACGCACGGAGTCACCGCCGCCGACTACCACGACGGCACGATCACCGATGACGGAACCGCCTTGCTCATCGGGCACCGGCTGGTGCGACGCGACCTCAGCGACATCGGCGGAGCGACCGACGCCTGGGTCGCCGACGGCATCGTGCAGGAGGTGGACATCGCTACCGGCAAGGTGCTGTTCCAATGGGACTCGCTCGCGCACATCCCGATCAGCGAGTCCATGGTCGGGCTCGATATGTACGGCGACGGGTCGTCGCGGGATGACCCGTACGACTTCGCCCACATCAACTCGGTGACCAAGGACGGTGACGACGCCTTCCTGATCTCGGCCCGCAACACCAGCGCGGTCTACCGGGTCGACAAGGACACCGGCCACATTGACTGGACGCTGGGCGGCGAGGCGAGCGACTTCAGGATGGCCGGCAACTCCGAGTTCTACTGGCAGCACGACGCGGAGCGCCAGGCCGACGGCACTATCACCCTGTTCGACAACGAAGCCGCGCCGGCCCGGGCCGAGCGCTCGCGCGGACTGCGGCTGAAGCTCGACATGAAGACCATGACCGCCCGCGTGGACACCCAGTACCTGCCGCCGGACGGACGGCTGGCCGGCAGCCAGGGCAATGTCGAGGTGCGGCCGAACGGGAACGTCTTCGTCGGATGGGGGTCGCAGCACTATTACTCGGAGTTCACCGCCGACGGGAAGCTGCTCGTCGACGCCGACTTCGGCACCGGCGAGTCCTATCGCACCTATCAGATGCCCTGGACCGGGCGCCCCACCGAGCCGCCGTCGCTCGAGGTGACCGACGGCACGGCCTATGTCAGCTGGAACGGCGCGACCGAGGTGGCCACCTGGCGGTTCCTGGCCGGCGACGACGCCGAGAGCGCCCGCAGTGTCGGCGAGGTGCGCCGCGAAGGGTTCGAGACGTCCGCTGAAGTGCCCGATGCCCCCTATGTCGCAGCTCAGGCGCTGGCTGCCGACGGTCGCGTCCTGACCACCGTCGTTCGGTGATTTCGGGGCTCTGACACGATGGGACGCGATATGAGGATCGAACGAGCGCCAGTTTTGGCTGCCTGTATCGGGCTCGTACTGCTCGCACTCGCCATCACCGCCTACCGCTACTACAGCGGTCCGGACGAGGGCAGGCCACCCGGCCAGTACTTCGTGAGCCGACCCGATCTGAGCGCGCCGAAGATCAAGATCATCGACTACAACACCCCGACCGGCCGGTCCGCCACGGCCGCGCAGGACCCGGTGTTCATCGCCCCGAAGGAGGGCGAGCCGATGACCGGTCCGGTGATCCTCGACGCCGACGGCGATCCGATCTGGATCCACCCGCTCCACGACGAGATCCGCGCCTTCGACTTCAAGGTCCAGAAGTACCAGGGCAAGCCGGTGCTCACCTGGTTCCAGGGCCCCGACCTCGCGCTCGGCTACGGCCAGGGCAAGTACGTGCTCATGAACGAGTCGTACCAAGTGATCGCCACCGTGAACACGCAGGGCTCGCTCGCCGACCACCACGGCATGACGCTCACCCCCGACGGCACGGCGCTCATGATCACCTACCGCGAGATCCCCTACGACCTCAGCGACATCGGCCACGGGCCGAAGGACGGCTACCTGCTCAACCAGGTCGTCCAGGAGGTCGACGTCGCCACCGGCAAGGTGCTGTTCAGGTGGAGCGCGCTCGGCCACATCCCGGTCGACCAGACCGAGATCAAGGTCGGTCCCAACGTCCAGATCGACGGCAGCGAGGACAACCCGCTGGACTTCGCCCACATCAACTCGGTGACCGAGGACAGCGACGGCGACCTACTGATCTCGGGTCGCAACACCAGTGCCGTCTACAAGGTCGACCGGCAGACCGGCAAGGTCGAGTGGACGCTGGGCGGCGAGGCGAGCGACTTCACGATGGCCGGCAACTCCGAGTTCGTCTGGCAGCACGACGTGCATCGGCAGCCGGACGGGACGATCACGATCTTCGACAACGAGGCCGCCCCACAGGTCGGTCCCGAGTCGAGAGGGCTGCGGCTCGCGCTCGACATGAAGACGATGACCGCCCGGGTCGTGACGCAGTACCTGCCGCCGGAGGAGCGGGTGGCCGCGAGCCAGGGCAGTGTGCAGGTCCGGCGCAACGGCGACGTGTTCGTCGGCTGGGGCAAGGAGCCCTACTACTCCGAGTACACCGGGGACGGCGATCTGCTGTTCGACGCCAGGGTGATCGACGCCCAGAGTTATCGGGCCCACCGCCAGGCGTGGGTCGGGCATCCGGTCGATCCGCCTGACATCGCGGTCAAGAACAGCACGGCCTACGTCAGCTGGAACGGTTCGACACAAGTGACGGCCTGGCGATTCCTGGCCGGCGACGACGCCGCCAGTTCCCAGCCCGTCGGCACCGTTCCACGGTCGGGCTTCGAGACGTCGTCCAAGGTGCCCGATGCGCCCTACATCGCGGCGCAGGCGCTCGGTGACGACGGACAGGTCTTGTCGACCGCCGTGGACTGACCCGAGACTCTGACACGATCGGACCCGATGAGGATCGAGCGAGCAGCCGTCCGGATCGGCTGCGTCGCACTGGCCTTGCTCGCACTCGCCGGCACGACCTATCGCAATCACGCGGGGCCCGCCGCACCGTCCGGCATCGACACCGGTCTGGTCTTCGTCAGCCGGCCCGATCTGAGCGCTCCGCTGGTGCTCACCAGGCAGTACGCCGCGTCGCCGGCGCGATCCGCCGCTGACGACGACCTGGTGTTCGTGGCCCCCAAGGAGGGCGCTCCGCTGACCGGCCCGCTGATCCTCGACGCCGCGGGCGAGCCGGTCTGGATCCATCCGCTGCCGGGTGAGTTCCGCGCCTTCGACCTCCGGGTGCAGGAGTACCAGGGCAAGCCGGTCCTGACCTGGTGGAACGGCCTCAACCTCGGCATCGGCTACGGCTACGGCCAGTACGAGATCATGAACCAGTCCTATCGGGTCATCGCAACCGTCGACACGCAGGGCTCGCCCGCGGACCATCACGGCATGACGCTCACCGACGACGGCACCGCGCTACTGATCACCTTCCGCAAGGCGCCCTACGACCTCAGTCACCTCAACGGGCCCGAGGACGGCTGGATCGTCAACCAGGTCGTCCAGGAGGTCGACATCGCCACCGGCAAGGTCGGGTTCTCGTGGAGTGCGCTCGACCATGTCCCGGTCGCGCAGACCCAGGTCAAGGTCGGGCCGTACCTCCAGGTGGATGGCAGCATGGCCCGGCCGCTCGACTACGCGCACGTCAACTCCGTGACCGAGGACCGCGACGGCGATCTGCTGATCTCGGCCCGCAACACCAGCGCGATCTACAAGGTGGACCGGCAGACCGGCGACATCGAGTGGACCCTCGGAGGCAAGGCGAGCGACTTCCGGATGCTGGGTGACTCGGCGTTCGCCTGGCAGCACGACGCCCATCGGCAGCCGGACGGCACGATCACGCTGTTCGACAACGAGGCAGCCCCGGAGGTCCGACCCGAGTCGCGCGGGCTGCGGCTGGCGGTCGACCCGAAGACCCACACCGCGAGGGTCGTGACGGAGTACCTCCCGCCAGACGGCCGGCTGTCCAGCAGCCAGGGCAACCTGCAGGTCATGCCGAACGGCCACGTGTTCATCGGCTGGGGCGGGCTGCCGTACTACTCCGAGTACACCGCCGACGGCCAGCTGCTGATGGATGCCCAGATCATCAGCGGCCAGAGCTATCGGGCCTACCGACAGCAGTGGATCGGCCGGCCGCAGCAGCCGCCGGACCTGGTCGTCGAGGACGGCGTCGCCTACGTGAGCTGGAACGGCGCCACCGGGGTCGACGCCTGGCGGGTCCTGACCGGTGCCGACGCGACCAGCGCCCACGTGTTCGTCACCGCGCCCCGCGCGGCCTTCGAGACCGCCATCGACGTCCCCGACGATGCGGCGTACCTGGCGGTCCAGGCGCTCGACGACGAGGGCCGGGTCCTCGCGACGGTCCGGGACTGACCCGGTCAGCGGTCGCCGGGTGCGGTCGCGATCGCGGCGAGCAGGGCGCTTGCCTGGTCGGTCCGCTCGTAGCGCACGGCGTGACCATCGGGCCGGCGGGCGACCAGGCCGGCCGAGCGCATCCGGCCGAGGTGATAGGAGACCGTGGCCGGGCTCAGCAGGTGCCGGGCGGCGAGCTCGGTCGTGGTTCGTGGCACGTCGAGGTCGCCGAGCAGCGCGGCCCTTCGGGCGCCGAGCACGTCGGTCGAACCCGGCACTCGGGTCGGCTCGGACCACACCTGGCCGCGACCGCGGGCCGGGTAGCCGACCATGACCTGGCCGGGCTCGCCGACCCAGACCGCGGGCCGGGGCAGGAACAGCGACGGGGTCAGCACGACTCCGGGCTCGGCGCTCAGGGCGACGTCGTGGGCGATCTGCAGGGTGAGCTCGGTGCCGTCCCAGCCGAGCCGGGGATCGACGTCGCGGACGATGGCGGCGAACCCCTCCCGGCTGGCTCGCAGCGCGCGCTGCCGGATGTCGTCGTCGAGCACCCGCCGCATCTGCTGCCAGGACTCGTCCAGGGCCTCGTGCCAGCAGTAGCGCAGTTGGTCGGCGACTGTCTCCGCCAGCGCCCCGGCTCCGTCGTTCGCGAGTACGCGCGCGATCTCGGCGGGCAACGGCGCCCGTCGGTCCGGGCCGATCCGGGCCAGCGCCTTGTCACCGTTCGACGGAGGGCCGATCCGAAAGGCGCGACGCACCTGATCGCGTACGACCTCCGGCGGCGTGGCCGCGACCGCCGCGAGCTCGTCGTCGAGGCTCGGCTCGTACTCCGCCGGGATCGGCACGATGAAGTCGGGGACGTACCAGTAGTCGTGACCGACCAGGTCGTAGAGGGCGCCGATCTTGGTCCGGTCGAGTCGCCGCCTGGTCTCGTCGATCCACCGGCGCGCGAACGGCGCCCGCCCGGGATGGGTCAGCACCTCGAGCCCGTTGGTGAGCTCGGCGAGCCGGGACAGTGCGAAGCGCGACCTGCTGAGTCTCTCTGCGTCGACGTGGACGCTCAGCACGGCCGGCACCGGTCGTTCGAATTCCTTCGAATCGTTCGCTCGTCGGCCTGGCCCGCTGATCGACTCCTCACGTCCTGAAGTATCACAGCTTCTCTGGTGAGGTGAGCCCGATGAGTACGACCCGTGTGCCGATCGATCGGCGACGTTTCCTGTTCGGTGCCGGTGCCCTTGGGATGATGGCGTTCATCGACCTGGACCCCGCGCTCGCGGCCGCCGGTCGGCCGGTCCGCCGATCCGACGGGCGGTTCGTCGTGTCCCAGCGGACCGGTGCGTACGAGGTCATGGCGCTGCTCGACGCGTCCGGCCCATTCACGCTGGCGACGCCCGAGCAGGCGTTTCCGAACGCCACGGCCGACGACTGGCAGCGGGCCGAGCGAGTCGACCCTGGCGCCTTCGGCGACGACGGTCTGTGGCATCTCGACTTCCACTGCTTCGCCATCCGGCGCCCGGGCGGCCGATTCGTCCTCGTCGACGCCGGTGTCGGACCCGAGGAGAGCCCGGCGGCGGCGTGGGCACCGGTCCCGGGTCGGCTGCCCGAGTTGCTGCCCGCCGCCGGCATCGATCGGGCCGACGTCGACACCGTGGTCCTGACCCATCTGCACGAGGACCATGTCGGCTGGTCGGTGCTCCCGGACGGCACGCCGATGTTCCCCGACGCTCGCTACGTCGTCCAGCAGCGTGAGGTGGCCGACCTCGAGGCACAGGGCGACGAGGTGATCCTGGACTACGTCGTACGGCCGCTGCGTCGCACCGGCCAGTTGCACGAGGTCGACGGCCGGATCCTCCTCATGCGCACCGGCTCGGACAACCGCATCACTCTGCTGCCCACGCCGGGTCACACCGTCGGGCATCAGTCGGTGCTCGTCGAGGGCGGCCGGCGCGACATCGTCGTGACCGGCGACGCGCTGGTGCATGCCGTACAGCTGGTCAACCCCGAGGTGGCGTACGCGTTCGAGCGGGACCAGGCCGTCGCGCGGCAGACCCGTCAGGAGCTGCTCGCCGATGCCGAGGCCCGACACGCGCTGCTGGCGACCGCGCACCTCACCCGCCCGTTCGTCCCCGCCAGGCAGGGCTAGCCGGGCACGCAGCCACTGGGGGTAGCCAAATCCTGAAACACGCCGGCGTGTCTCGGGATTTGCCTACCCTCAGCGGTGCGGTCTAGCGGCAGGTGGCGCCGGCGCACCACTCGTAGGCGAGCAGAATCGTGCGCATCCTGCTCTGCACCGAGGCGAACGCGGCCTGGCCGGCGACATTGGTCAGCTCGGCCGGATCGTTGCCCAGGTTGTAGAGCTCCTTGTCGCCGCCGTCGCGCTCGATGTACTTCCAGCGGATGCCGTCGACCTTGGCCACGGCGCCGTGGAAGCGGTACGCGGTCGTGGTCGGCGTCTTGGGCCCGGCCTCGAGCACCTGAGGACGGCTGGCGCGAAGGTTCGGGTCGCCGATCATCGGCAGGATGTTGACGCCGTCGATCGGGAACCTGCCGTTGGCTCCGGTGTGGTCGGTCATCGCCAGGATGGTGGGCGCGAGATCCTGCAGCCCGACCGTCTGGTTGACGACCGAGCCGGCCGGGATGCCCGGGCCGCGGATCAGCATTGGAACCCGTGCGGAGACCTCGTAGGGGAAGACCTTGCCGCCCCGGATCCGGTGGTCGCCCAGGATGAAACCGTTGTCCGACACGAAGATCAGGTAGGTGTTGCCCAGCTCCCCGGTGGTCCGCAGCGTGTTGACGATGTCCTGCACGACGTTCTGCGCGCTCAGCAGTGCCTCGCGCCGCTGGCCGTTGACCTCCTTGAGCGCGTCGATCTCCCACGGCGCCAGCGGGGACGGGCGTACCGGCTTGTCGCTCACGTCGGCCTCGTTGAACGACGGATCGGTGTTGGGCACCTTGCCGAGCGTGTTGCGATAGATGTCGCTCACGTTCGGGGTGGGGAAGATCGTGGTGCTGTAGATCCGGTTGGGATCGTCGGGCTCGACCGGCGTACCGACGTGCGGCGCCACGATCGCGGTGTAGAGCAGGAACGGCTGCGGGTCGTCGGCGTGCGCCTCGATGAACTGCGTCGCCAGCATGCCCGTCGCGTGGGTGCGATATCCCGACAGCATCCGATCGACTCCGTCGACGTTCCACAGCGCGCCCCGGTAGTCGTACAGCGATCCCACCGGAACCATCCAGTGATCCCAGCCCGGCGGTCGGTAGGGCAGCTTGTAGGCGTTGAGGTACTTGCCGATCAGTCCGGTCGTGTAGTCGTCGGCGAGCCAGGTGGCCAGCGTGTGGGAGTCGTCGAACGCCGGGAACCCACCGAGCGGCGGCTCGTTGTCGAGAACCCCGTGGTTGTGCGCGTACTGCCCGGTGAGGATGGTCGCCCGGGCCGGACAGCAGAGCGGGAACGGCGAGTACGTGTTCACATAGGTCGCGCCCTTGTCGCCGATCAGCGACGTGACCTGCGGGATGCTGCTCATGTCGTCGACCCGCGCATCGTCCACCAGGATCAGGACGACGTTGGGCTTCGTCGATGGGGCGGCGGTCGGTTCGTCGACGCCGGCCATCGACGGTGTCGCCAGGGAGGCCATCGCGATCAGCGCAGCAGCGAGCTGCCGAGTACGCACGGGATCCCCTCACGACGATCAGATCGATGCCGTGATCCATGGTCGGTGGCATCCGGTGACCACTGCAATGGGCTGTCCGAAACCGCAGCACCAGTGGTCCGGGACTTTTGCGTCGCTTGTCCGACCAGGCACGATAGTCTGCATGGGCAGCCGCGAACCTTTTGTCGACTACGACCCTTCTCCGATCCGCCGGCAACGCATCGACATCGTGACGCGGCTGGCCGCGCCGCATGACATCGGTGCCTGCGCCACGCTGGCCGTACGCCGCGACGGTGGTGAGACCGAGCGCTGGCGGTCCCGCTTCGCGGCCTGCCTCAAGTCCGACGGCTGCGCCCTGTTCGTGGCCGTCGTCGGGGGAGAGGTGGTGGCGTACGGCCGGCTGGAGCGGCTCGAGCCGGCGCCGGTCGACGGAGTGGCCCCGGCCCCGGCCGGGTGGTACCTCGCCGGCATCGTGGTCGACCCGAGATGGCGCCGTCGCGGCATCGCAGCCGCCCTGACCGAGGCCCGGCTCGACTGGGCGTGGCAGCACACCGACGAGGTCTGGTACTTCGCGAACGCTCGCAATCGCGCCACGCTCGATCTGCACGACGGGTTCGGCTTCGCCGAGGTCACTCGCGACTTTGCGATCCCTGGCGTCAGCTTCGACAACGGCCACGGCACCGGGATCCTCTTCCGGTGCCGACGACCCGATACGCGCTAGAGCATCACGCCCGCACCCGTGAGGGTAGGCAAATCGCGAGACACGCCGGCGTGTTTCGCGATTTGGCTACCGCCAGCGGTGCGGGAACGGCTCAGCGACCCTCGCCGTACCGGTGACTGACGCCGGGCATGTCAGATCCGGAAGCAGAGGTTCAGGAACCGGTCGGCGAGGGCCGTGTCCCCACGGACCGTGCCTCCGTTGATCCGGCCGTACGCGGTCAGGATGCAACTCGCCGGGTCGAACTCCAGCACGGTCGGCACGTCGTCGAGGCTGGCCGGCTCGTAGGCGAGCCCAGCCGGTGACACGTCGAACCGGGTGTCGCCCGCGTTGGGACCGGACGTGATCCGGACGCCGATCGAGTACGCCTCGTCCTCGGGCTGGCACTGCGACGTCGCCTGCCACAGGATGAAGCCCAATGGCGCCAGGAAGTCGGCCGCCTCGGCGGACAGCGCATGCGCCTTGCCGGTGCCCTCGCGGATGTCCCAGCTGTGCACGCCGTAGTCGACCAGCTGGAAGATCGGGTAGAAGAACGCCGGGAGCGGGCCCATGAACTTGTGGGGGACCTGCAGATTGGTCCACTCGTCGTCGGTGAGCTCCTCGAAGATGCCGGTCACCCGCTCGTAGTCGGCCCGCAGTCGGGCGAGCATCTCGGCCTGCGGGACGTCGCGAAACGCCTGCGCACCGTCGTCGACGTGTTTGGCCATGCCGACCAGACCCAGCGGGTCGTTGGCCTCGCCCCGTCCGCGAGCCGCGTCGAAGCTGACGAAGTACGCCTCGGTCGTGTCGACCAGGTGGCCGATGACGTCACGTACCTGCCAGTGCCCGGCGCCGGTCGGTGCCTCCCAGACCTCGGGCGGCTCGGCCATGGCCCACATCTGCTCGGCCTCCTGGCGTACGACCCGCAGCAGGTTGTCCTTGCTCTGCGGATCCATGAAGTTCCATTCACTCATCGCAGGCTCCTTCACTCCCCGATGATTGGGGCGCCTCTGCGATGGAACCGGGGTCACTCCGCCGCGTCAGGGACGAGCACGTCTCCTTCGAAGACGCCGATGCGTTCGCAATAAAGCTCGATGCCGGTTCCGTTGGGGTCTCGGATGTACAGGCTGTTGTCGACGCCACGGTCCGGTCCGAGGTAGTCGATGCCGTTCTCGTCGAACCGCTTCCTGGCCGCGTCGAAATGCTCCGGATCGACCGAGATCGCGATGTGCTGGACGTTGCCGATGGTCTCCTCGAACGCGGGGTGGTCGTGTCCCGGGAAGTCGAAGAACCCGAGCAGGTTGCGGTTGCCGATGTCGAAGAAGAAGTGCGACGAACCTGCGTAGTCCCGGTTCTCCAGCAGGTCCACCAGCGGGAAGCCCATGACGTCCTGATAGAAGCGGATGGTCTCCTCGACGTCGCGGCAGATCAGGGCCATGTGGTGCAGTCCCCGTGCCGACGAGGGCGGGCGGTCGTCCAGATCGCGCAGGTAGGTCTTGCGCAGCTCCTCGCGCCGGGCGCGGATCGCCTCGAGCTCGGCACCCTCTGGCTGGGCCATGCCGGTCCTCCTCAGCGTCGTTGTCGATTCTTGCATCGGTCGTTGAAGTACCAATTATCGATGATCCACTGGCCGGAAGCCTGCTCGTGTTAGCGTTTCGCGGACCGGGGCCGAACCGGGCCTCGACGGGTTCGCGGGGGAGATTCAGGTTTGAAGGGGACCACGTCAATGACCGACTACATCGTGATTCGTGCTGCGGAGGACGCACCCGAGGGGTTCCTGTCGGCCGCGCTCGACGGCCGATGGCTCGACACGAGACGCTTCACGCCGGAGGATCGGCTGCGCCACCTCGGGCTGCTGTCCAACAAGGTGGTGCCGACCGAACGGACCGAGGAACGGGGCGATGGCGCGGTGGCAGAGGTCTGGGAGATCAGTCCACCCGAGTTCTAGGGCGGCTACGCCTGGATCGGCTCGACGACGATCGCGCCCCACGCGCCGCCCTCGGCCTGGCGGCTGGTCGGTCGCCAACCGTGTGAGGCCAGCACCGATCGCAGGCACGACTGCTGTGGAGCGTCGAAGGCATCCACTCTCGTGCTGTCGTCGCGATAGACCTCGACCCGGCCTGCGCGAATCTGTGCGAGATACAGCGCCGTCTTCGGAGTCATCCAGTCAGCGCCTTCCGATACGTACGACGGTGCCGCCCCCCACGTGCTGAGCGGTCCGGTCCGATAGCAAGGAGGGCGCGAGATGCGAGGTCCGACGGTTTTCACGCGGTGCGTACCTCATCGGGCTGCTGCTCGTTGTCCTGACCATGGGATCGGACCTCCGGGTAGGCCTGGTTCCTAGGCCCCGTCGGGTGTTGGCGCACTCGATGGGGCCGTACACAAATGTGTGACGGCCATCATGCGGCGCGGAAGCATCGTGAAACACGGGCCGAAGGTCCCGAACAGGGGGCAACCGAATGGTCCCTGATTTCGCGGCCGATAGGCCCGTTGCGGGCGACTCGAATGAAGTCAGACCAGCCTGAGACTGCCGATCAGGGCGCAGCGATCACGCGCAGGAAGCAGTGCTGGTCGCCCGAACGGGGTTCCATCCGGATCTTCGCGCGATAGCGCCCCTCGAGCGGGTTCACCATCGTGACCGACCAGTGCCCCTTGCGGTTGGCGCGGACCGAGGCGTCCTGACCGACTCCGAGGCCGGAATCGCTCGATGTCGACGACACACTCGACGTGTAGTCCCACCGGCTTCGCGGCTTCGCGCCATCGACGCTGAAGACCACCTTCACACCCGGTCGGTCTCCGCGGTTGCTCAGTACGGCTTGGGCCTTCGGTCGCTTTCCTGCGTCGCTGTCACACATGCTCTGGGCCACGACCGGCCGGTGCGACGGGCTGACCGCGAGGCTCGCGGCGTTCTCGGCCTGGGACGCCGGCGTGGCGGCGATCGCGGCAATCGAGCCGGCCCCGACGGCGATGGCGAGCGAGGCACCGCTGAGACGGCGCCAGGACCGAGACTTTGGCTGGGGCGATTCCGACATGTCTGTGCTCCCGTCGGTTGGTGGCAGGATCTGCCGATTGAGTCGTCGCTCGATCTTGCCCGATCCGCCCCGGATGCCTCTACGCGTTACGCGGAAGAGCGTCCAAAGAGTCCACGAACGCGCGGTAGGTCGCGTCGAGCTCGCCCTCGGTGCTGGTGATCACGACCGCGTCGGGCCGCTCCGGGATCAGTCGTTCGAGGGCGGCATGGCAATCCGTCAGCAGCTGGTCGCCGCCTCTCGCCGCCACGATCGCGCGTACCTGGTCGTGCCAGGGATCCTCGTTCGACGCTCCGCCACGACGATGGAATCGCGCCACCGTGCCCGAGGGAGTGTCCATCAGAAAGCGTTCGACGAACTGCGCTCCGACATCCGTGGCGGCTGCCTCGAACCGGGCCAGTTCGGCTGGGTTGATCAGCATCTGCGGCAATACGACATCGTGGCGGTGCTCCAGGTACGCCCCGATCATCGCGAGCGCGGCGGGTCGGATCAGCGCTCCGGCCCGTTCGAAGTCGCTGTCCCACCCGCCGATGAGGGTTCTGAGCACGTCGACGTCGCAGTTCAGCACGTCCGGATGCTCGTCGACGTACCGCCTCGCGATGGTGGACTTGCCGATCCCCGGTGGCCCGTTGAGGTGGATGAGCCGGCTCACGACGCGCGACTCTACTGGCCCAGCTCAGCCGAACAGCTGCCCGACGGCGCCGCCGAACACGGTCGCGACGATGATGAGGATGGCGATCACCATGCCGACGATGCCGAAGCCGCGGGCGGCGCCGGCCTGGGGGTGACTGCCACGCGCCAGACCGCCGAGCCACGCGGCCGAGGCGCCGAGCACGGCTGGTGCGCCGGACCAGAACACCGGCAGCGTGATGATCGCGAGAGCTCCCAGCACGATCGCTCCGACCTTGGCGCGCTGTGCGTCACGGGAGAGCGGAATAGCGATCGCTAGCGCGAGGACGAGCCCGATGCTGCCGACCACGCCGACACTGACGATGCTGTCGACCGGCCCCTCCGACTCGTACGGGTCGTGGTCGGTGAAGAGGATCTCGCCGACGTGGTAGGCGATGCTGAGCAAAGTCGTCAGTGCGAACGTGCCGCCGACGAGGACGGCGGGGGAGAGCCGGCGTTCGGCGGCTCTGGTCGTTTCCGTGGTCATGATGACCTCCCTAGGTGCCGGACCCGGCCGGTCCGGGATCCGTCGCCAACGGTGTCGTTGGCGGCGTCCCGACCGCTAGGACGTCGGCGACCTGCGCTGTCCCGCGTCGTCCCGGGACGTCCCGCAGAGGTCCCCAAACGCGCTCGCTTGCCACATCATGTCTGTGTGAGCACCGCTGATGCCAGTGCGCGGGGTGCGTCGACGGGCGTCTTCGTCGCCGCCATCGCGACCGGTTTGGGTGCGTTGCCGCTGCTGGTGGGGTTCGGCGAGACCACCCTCCCGACCGGCGCTTTGTACGGTGCCGGGTGGCCCGCGTTCGGCGTGGCGGGTGCGCTGTTGCTCGATCGCGGCACCGAACTGCGGGTGGGCCGAACCCTCGCGGCACTCGCCCTCGTGCCGGCGGTGATGGTGGCCATCGCACTGCCGACCGCTGGCGACCCGATCTGGCCACGGATCGAGGAGATCTGGCGGTCGGCCGACCTCGTGGTCGTACTCCTCACCCTGGTCCTGCTCGCCTGGGCGATGGGCTACGCCCCCGGACGTGCCCCGCGCCGACGACTGTTCTGGCTTCTGGTGTGGTCCGCGGCAGTGTTCGGCTCGGTGGTGGTGGCCGACTCGGTGCTCAGCACGCGCGCTGAGGCGCTCGTCATCACCCTGGGCATGTGGTCGCTCGCTGGCCTGGTCGCCCGGCTGACGATTGCAATCGAGCTCCGTCCGGTCGACGAGCCGCTGATCGATGTCGTCGCCGTGGCGCTAACCCTGGCGATCGGGGCAGCAGTCGGCGTGGGTGTGCGACTGGCCGGCACCCGGGCCGGCATCCCGGCCCCGGACCTCGCCGCCGCCTTCGCCGCCGTGACCGCCACCGCGTTGGCCTGGCCGGCGGCCGCCTGGTGGCGACGGTCCTGGCTCGCGCGCCGCTACGGCACCGGAACCCTGACCCCGGTCGACGTCGCCGCGATCACGGCTGACCTCCACCACCTCACCGACCCACGCGAGCTGCTCGCCAAGGCCGCCGAGATGGTGGCGGTCTCCAGCGGCCATCGCCAGGTGACGCTCGTGCTCGGCGCGGACAGCCCCGACCTCCCCACGGGCTGGGTCGATCATCCCCTGCTGGTCGGCGGCGACCGGGTCGGCACGCTGCTGCTTGACCCCGACGATCCCGAGGGTCCCGAGCCCCGTCAGGCGCACCTGGTCGAGCAGCTGCTGCCCACCGTCGCGCTGGTCTGCCGGGCGGTCGGCCTCGCCGTTGAGGCTGATCACGCCCGCCAGGACGTCGCTCGTGAACGTGATGCCGAGCGGGCTCGGATCCTCGGCGACCTGCACGACGGCCTCGGTCCCGTACTGGCCGGGATGAGCATGCGGGTCCAAGCCGAGCTGCGCCGGACCCCGACACCGCTGCTGGAGTCGCTGGCACCGGAGCTGGCCGAGGCGAGGGGCGACCTTCGCCGGATCGTCTCCGGCCTCACCCCGTCGGCACTGCACGACGCCGATCTGACCGGCGCACTAGAGCGGCTGGTCGCGACGTTCGACGGCGACGGCCGGCGGGTCGAGCTGGAGATCGCGGTCGACCATGCGCTGGACCGGGAGGTGGCCGTCGCCGTCTACCGGTTCGTGGCCGAAGGCATCACCAACGCCTTGCGTCACGGCCGGGCGAACCATGTCGAGGTACGGGTCTCGACGACCGAGGCCGGTCAGGTCGCCGTCGACGTACGAGACGACGGCATCGGTGGCCCGATCGCTCCGGGCGTCGGGCTCACGTCGCTGCGGCTGCGTGCCGAGCACCTCGGCGGATCGCTTGCCGTGGCCTCGGCCAACGGAGGCGGTGTCCTGCTCCACGCGGAGCTGCCGGCGAAGGGTGCCGCATGACAAGGGTGCTGCTGGTCGACGACCACCCGATCGTGCTGTCCGGGCTGTCCGCCCTGGTCGAATCCGACGATGGGCTCGAGCTGGTCGCGGCCGCCCGGACCGCCGCGGAGGCCAGGGACATCGCCGCCGAGCCGGACGTGGCCGTGATCGATCTCGATCTGCCGGACGGCGACGGCATCGAGCTCGGCGGGACGCTGAAGCGCACCTGGCCGGATCTGCGTGTAGTCGTGCTGACCATGCATGCCGACGACCAGGCGGTGATCCGCAGCATCGGCGCTGGCCTGGACGGCTATCTGCTCAAGGACTCCGATCCCGAGGACCTGCTGGCGGCCATCCACACCGCCGCGCGTGGGGCGCTCGTACTCGGTCGGGGTGCGTCCGATGCGGTCGTCGCTGCGGCCGCCTCCGCTCCGCGGACCGATGCACTCGCCGCCCTCGATGCCCGGGACCTGGAGATCCTCGAGCTCCTCGTACAGGGTCTGCCCACGTCACAGGTCGCCGCCCGACTGTTCCTCGCGCCGAAGACGGTCCGCAACCGAGTCTCGGAGATGCTGTCCAAACTCGGGGTGGCGTCCCGAGACGAGGCGATCGCCCTCGGCCAGGCGGGTGGCCTCGGCCGGACCTGACCGGACGGCTTCGGGCTCAGCTTCGCAGGTAGGACGCGCCGTTCACGTCGATGATCGTGCCGGTCGAGAATCCGGCCGCCGGGGAGGCGAGCCACAGCACCGCGGCGGCGACCTCCTCGGGTTTCGCCACCCGGCCGTACGGCGACTGCGCGCGTACGGCGTCGCCACTCTCGCCCTCGAGCACCTCGCGCGCCATCTCGGTCTGGACGAAGCCGGGCGCCACGGTGCCGACCGAGATGTTGTGCGGCGCGAGAACGAGCGCCATCGACTGCCCGAACGCGTTCATCCCGGCCTTGGACGCGCCGTACGCCGGGCAGTTCGGCTCACCGCGGAATGCTCCCCGGCTCGACACGTTGACCACCGCACCGCCGCCCGCGGCGCGCAGATGCGGTATCGCGCAGAAGGTGGCGTTGGCTGCCCCTATGAGGTTGGTGGCGAGGGTCTGCGACCACCTGGCCTGCCAGTCCTCGTACGACGTCGACAGCGGCGGATGGGCGATGAACACCCCGGCGTTGTTGACCAGCACGTCGAGGCGGCCGAGCTGCTCTGCGGCCGAGTCGACGGCCGAGCGGATCTCGTCGGGCTGAGTCAGGTCGGCCTGCACCACCGCGTGCCCCTCCCCAGCGAGGGAGTCGCGCACGGCTTCGGCCCGCTCCGCCGACCTGCCGTAATGCACCGCGACCCGGTTACCCTGCTCGGCGAAGGCGCGGGCGATGGCGGCGCCGATGCCGCGGGAGCCGCCGGTGACAAGTACTGCACGGTCTCGGTCTCGGGGCGAAGCTGCGTCAGTGGTCATGGCGTCATCCTCCCGCCCTGCCCGGAGATCAGCGCAAGGAGTCGAGGAGCTGCCAGTCCATCGGCGGCGAGCCGGCTCGTGTGGGGGAGTCGGGCGGTGGCAGCCGCATGCCGGAGGCGAAGTCGGGGGAGCTGGACCCGATGACTCGTCCGCCCGAGTTGAGGAGCACCGCCGGCTCACTCAGCGTGCGCAACTCGGGCAGCAGCACGCCCTCCAGACTCGACACGAGCACATCCGCAGCGGCGACTCCCGCGAACCGGCCTTGCACGATGACCGGGACCGCCACCGTGAGCGCGTACTCGTTCGTGCACGCGTAATCCACGTACGGGCCCGCGACATGCGGTGCCGAGGTGCGCATCGGAGTCTCGTACCAGTCCGCGCCGGTGTAGTCGAAGAAGTCCGGGGCGGCTGGATCGAGGTTGACCCGCAGCGCCTCCGGGTCGCCTGAGGTTCGGGTCCACCACCACTCCAGCCAGTAGCGGTCGTCCGGCATGGTGTCCGGGGCTGCGATCGCCCCGGCCCCTGCGACCAGCCCCTGGTGCCGGTCCAACAGCTCGAAGGTGACCTCCCGCAACCGGGCGAGTCCCTCGGCCTTCCTTTCCTCGCTGGCGACCAGCTCGGCGAAGCCGATGGCGATCGGCTCCAGGGAGGCGAAGATTTGCTCGAACTCGGCGGTCACCCGGTCGAGCACCTCGTGCCTCGACGGCGCCATTGTCGTCGCCCGCCGATTCGGATCTGCGTCGCGGCGCCTGAGCTCCTCGAGCTCGATCCGGGTCGCGAGCAGCTGCTTGGTGTCGGCTGCGACATGCTCCTCGGCGAGCACGCGGGCCCGCTGCGCGTCCGAACGGTCGATGGCGTCGACCAGCTCGGTACGGCAACCCACCGATGCCTCGTGGTCGGCATCGCTGCGCTCCAACCAGAGCAGGTCGCCGACCTCGGCGCGAAGTGCGATCTCCTCACGAGTCAGCCGCGACGACTGTGCGGCCGCCGCCACCTCGATCGTGAACTGGGTGTCGGCGCGCCGGCGGTGGCTCGCCGTGGACGCCGAGCGCAGCCGGTCGACCTGCCGATACAGGTTCGCGATCTCGTCCGGGAGGGCCCGCTGGGCCGCGAGCTGAGCGGCCATGCCCGAGATCGCAGCGCGGTGGTCACCGAGCTCGCGGATGTCGTGAGCGCTGAAGTCCAGCAGCCGCCACGGCGGCGCGTCGGCCACGTCGGGCTGTGGCGACCGGACGAAGGTGCCGCCGTCTCGGCCCCGCCGGGTGACGATCAGGCCCTCGCGCCGAAGCGCGGCGAGCGCCTCGCGCAGGGTCACGGTGGCGATCCCGAGTTGCTCCGACAGCTGCACCTCGGTCGGCAGCCGCTCGCCGTCGAGGATCAGGCCGAGCCGGATCGCCTCACCCAGTTGCTGCGCCACCTGTTCGGCCCGGCCGGGTTGACCGGTGCCCAAGATCGTACGGGCGGTCGCGGTCGTCAAACCGACGCCGAGTCTGGCGTACTCCATGGGCGGGCCTCCGGGGTCGTACTGCCTGACGCAAATGATCGCCCACCGTCGCAATACAGGTTGTCCTCAGACACGGGCGAACGACTCTTGACATCAAAACATCTGGGTTTAGTGTTTTTCCAGCCCGGGCCACCTCGCCGGGGCAGCCGGAAAGACCAGCACGGTCGTGGCAGCAGCCACCGGATAGGAGAACTCAATGAGCGAGCAGAGTGCGCAGCGCAGCACCGACGTTGACGATGCCCGGTTAGCCGACCTGGGCTACCAACCGCAGCTGCGGCGGGTCCTCGGACTCTTCGCCAACTTCTCGGTCGCCTTCACGTATCTGTCCCCGATGGTGGGCATCTACTCCCTGTTCGTTCTCGGCCTCGGCACCGGCGGTCCGGCGTACATCTGGCTGAACTTCATCCCGATCATCGGCATGCTGTTCGTCGCGCTCGTGTTCGGCGAGCTGGCCAGCCACTACCCGGTCGCGGGTGCGCTCTACCAGTACTCCAAGTTCTCCGTCGGCCCCGGCTACGGCTGGTTCGTCGGCTGGTTCTACGGGTTCGCCCTGCTGATCACCGTCGCCGCCGTCGACACCGGTGTCGTCGGCTACTTCGCCGCGCTCACGCACAACTGGTTCGGCTGGAATCTCGACGCGACCGACCACAAGACGATCCTGTTCATCACCTTGGTGCTCCTACTGATCCAGACGATCCTCAACATCACCGGTG
>DATFRX010000378.1:0-3797 GCA_035262905.1 Nocardioidaceae bacterium | reverse complement strand
GGTACGGCCCTCCCCGCGCGGACAGTGGGCACGGTCGGCACGCTGCCCTTGCTCGGCAACCGCGGGGTGCTGGGCGATCTGACGACCTTCCTGGACAGTGAGCCGTTCGCCGCTCCACTGGGCGACGTCGTCGTGATCGCCCGGGCGGATACACCGGACTCGGTCTACGCCGCGCTGGCCGATGCCGGAGTCGACCCCGGTGATCGGGTGACCATCGACGAGACCCGCCAGCTCCTGGACGACGACCCCTTCGCCCAGGCGCTGCGCTTCTTCTGGCTGGCGGCGGGTCTGGTCGCCGTGATCGCGCTCTGCGCGGTCGCCACCGTGCTGCTGAGTCAGCGGCCCAGTCGAGCTCAGGAGTCGGCCGCGCTGCGCGTCGCGGGCATGCGTCGGCACCAACTTCGGGCCGCCTTGGTCGTCGAGGTGACGGCCGTGGCAGCGTTCGTGGCGGCCTGCGGCTGGCTGGCGGCCTGGCTGAGCACCTGGGCCACCCTGCCGGCGCTTCCGCTCGGCGAGCCGGGGGACTACGAACCTGCGCCGGATCCGGTCATCACCTGGTCCTCGGGCATCGTGCCGGCCCTGGTCGCGGCCATCGTGGTCGGCGCCGTCGCCGTCGGCCTGTTGCTCCCGATCACGCTTCGGTCCAGGCCGGCGTCGCTGCGTGGCGGAGGCGACTGACGTGCGGTTCGGACGCGGCGTCGCGGTGGCGCTTCGTGGCCTTCGGTCCCGGGCCGTACTCACGCTCGGATGCGTCCTGCTCGCGACCATCGGGGTGGCGTCGGCCGTGGTCGGTCCGGCCTACCTCAACGCGGCGACGAACTCCATCGTCGTCGACCGCCTCGAGTCCGCCGCCGTCACGTCGGCAGGGCTGGCCTGGCGCCTCGACCCGACCGAGCGTGACCCGGAAACGGCACTCGCCGACGCTCGTCGCGCCGCGGACGCCAGAGCACCGAGCGAGTTCGACCCGGCTCGAGCGTTCCTGGTCACCGATCGGTACCCGACGACGTGGAAGTGGCACGACTCGGTGGAGGCCGGCCTGATGGCGGTCGACGACGGATGCGCTCGCCTCATCGTGTCGGGTCGCTGTCCGCAGCGGCCGTACGAAGTGCTGGTCGCCGATGTCGACGTCAAGCGCGGCGGATTCCCGGTCGGGTCCAGGGTCCCGATCGGTGCCGACCTGCCGCCGATGGTCGTGGTCGGCAGCTATCGGCTGAAGGATCCGCAGGCGAACTGGTTCGACCCGAGCTGGTTCGTGAGCGTCCCGCCGGCGCCGCCCAAGGACACGACGTACCACCCCGCCCGGTTCCTCACCGTGCCGGAGTCGTTCGCCGACCTGCCCCTCGACCAATGGTGGGTCCAGGTCGATCGGCGACTGCGCGTCGAGCCGTCCCTGACGCCCGAACGCGCGGACCAGCTGGCGACCATCGCCGACGCCGAACGCGCCCGCGGCGACGTCAAGGTAGCCGGTGGCACCCTGCGGCACGCGGACCAGAACGGGCTGCGTGACATCGTCGACTCGATCGAGTCGGAGCGCCAGATCGCCCGCGACACGGTGCTACCGGCGGCCTTGTCGCTGAGCTTGGTCGCGTTGCTGCTGCTCCTCCGGCTGCTCGGCGAGAGTGCCGATCTGCGTCGTCCCGAGTTCGCGCTGTTGTCGTTGCGCGGCTGGTCGCGTCGGCGGCTGTGGCTGTTCGGGCTGGCCGAACCCGCGATGGTGCTCCTGATCGCCATTCCCCTGGGCGGCTTCCTCGGCTGGCGAGCGGCCGACCTACTGATCGACGCCTGGCTGCACCCGGGCCTGCCGCACGAACTGCCGCTGGGCTCGCTGGTCGCGGCCGGCGCGGTGCTGGTCGCGGGCCTGGCAGCGGCGTCGCTGGCGCTGGTCCGGGTGATGCGCGAGGAGCTTCGCATCCAGCTCGAGGCGACCTCCCGGCCGCGTCCACTGACCCGCACCGAGCTGGTCGTCCAGGTCACGATCGTGGTGGCGGCCGTGCTGGACGCCTATCTCGTCGCCGGTCGCGCCGGTCGCGGGGCGCCGGGACTGACCGACCTCCTGGTGCCGGTGCTGCTGGCGCTGGCCGGCGGGCTGATCGGGGTGCAGCTCACCGTGCTGCTGGCGCGCCGGATGACCCGGCGTACCCAGCGACGTCGCCGGCTGGCGACCTACCTGTCAGCTCGGCGGCTGGCCCGCCGTCGGGAGGGCGCCCTGGTCGTGCTGCCGGTCGCGGTCGCCCTCGGCGTCGGTGTGTTCGCGGTCGGAGTCGACGCCGCGGCGAACACCTGGCGCGAGGGGGTCGCGACCTCGCGGGTTGGTGCCGATCTCGCGTACTCGACCAACCTGACCCCGGAGCAGACGCTCAGTGTCACCAACCGGGTCGATCCCGACGGTCAATGGCTGATGACCGCGGTCGTCGTTCCGGCCAGCACGAGTGCGGACGCGCCGCCGCTGGTGGCGATCGACGCCACGAGGGAGGCCGCCGTCGGCCAGTGGGCGGACGGTCTCGGTGCGGGCTCCGATGCCTCGGCGATCGCGGATCTGCTGGCGCCGCACGGCGAGCCTCCGCAGTTGCGTGGCCGGCAGCTGGCCCTTGAGGTGACCAACGATCTGGATGTCGGCGACGACCTGTCGGTGACCCTGCAGCTGCGCGATGCCGCGGCCCGAGTGCACGAGCGCTGGCTCTCGACGCCTGAGCCCGGGGACCAGGTCGCCCGCGCCTCGATCCCGTACTGCGATCGCGGCTGCTCGCTCGTCGGACTGAGCCTGGGCGGCATCGCCGGCTCGCCGGACGAGATGCGTGGCGAGGTCCTCGTGCACGGGATCACCGTGGACGGTCGGCCGGTGGACATCGGTCTGGCCGACCGAGGGGCCTGGCGCGCCTCCCGGCCCTATCCCGGCGACAACGGTGCCTCGGTGGTGGCGGTCCAGCCGACCGACGACGGCCTGCGGATGACCGTCGACAGCAGCGACCGCTCCGTACTCGCCGCGATCACGCCGACCGACGTCCCCGACGTACGACCGGTGCTGGCGACCAGTGACATCCGGATGCCGGCGGCCGATCATGCCGAGGGCGCGCTGGGCCTGTACGCGGGGTCCGAGGGGCTCTATGTGCCGGTCAAAGTCGTCGGCGTCGCCGAGGCGCTGCCGTTCGTCGGCCGGACCGGCGTGATGATCGATCTGACGTCCTACCTGCGCGAGGCCAGCGTCAGCCAGAGCCAGGATGCGGCCACCTACGTGCTCGCCCGCGACGGGATGCCGGCCGCGATGGCGGACCGCCTGACCGCGGCCGGTGTCAGCCTCGATCAGCCGCTGAGCCTGGCCGCTGAGCGCGAGACCCTCGACAACGACGCCTATGCCTTGTCGCTGCGGCTCTATCTGATCGTCTCGGTGGCGCTGTTGGCGCTCGCCCTGGCCGGCGTGACCGCGCACCTGATCGTCGGCATGCCCGGTCGGCGGCGGGACGCGGCCGCGCTGCGAGTCGTGGGTGTGTCCCGGCGGACGGTCGCGCGGGCCAGCCTGGTCGAGCTCGCGATCACCCTGGGCGTGGCCGCGCTGGCCGGTGTGATCGCGGGGGTCGTGGCCCAGTGGGTCATCCTGGGCAAGATCCGGCTCGGCACCGCCGACAGCAAGAGCCCGGACATCCCGGCCCGGATCGATCTGGTGAGCCTCGGGGCCTACACCGCCGCGACTGCTGTCGTACTCCTGATCGTCGCCGGGCTGGTGGCGCGAGCGACGGTACGCCGGGCCCGAGCCGCGGAGCTTCGCGAGAGTGCTCGCTAGCCTTTTGGCCATGCAGGGG
>DATFRX010000377.1:0-9039 GCA_035262905.1 Nocardioidaceae bacterium | reverse complement strand
GTATCCGCGACGACGACAGCCTGGCCGCCGCCCTCGACACCGGCGCTCGCCGGATCAACCTCGGCACCGCCGCCCTCGAGGACCCGGCCTGGTGCAGCCGCGTCATCGCCGGGCACGGCGACCGGATCGCAGTCGGCCTCGACGTACGAGACGGCCGGCTCGCCGCCCGTGGCTGGACCCGCGACGGCGGCGACCTGTTCGAGGTCCTCGACCGGCTCGAGCGCGACGGCTGTCCCCGCTACGTCGTCACCGACGTCACCAAGGACGGCACCCTGATGGGGCCCAACGTCGACCTGCTCCGCTCGGTCTGCGAGCGCACCGAGCGCCCAGTCGTGGCCTCCGGCGGCGTGTCGAGCCTGGACGACCTGCGGACGCTCAGCGGCCTGGTAGGCGATGGGGTCGAGGGCGCGATCGTCGGCAAGGCGTTGTATGCCGGCGCGTTCACCCTCGAGGAGGCGTTGCAGGTCGTACGCCGGGCAGCCGTCTCATGACGGTCGCCGTACGCGTGATCCCCTGCCTCGACGTGGACGCCGGTCGGGTCGTCAAGGGCGTGCGGTTCGAGAATCTCCGCGACGCCGGTGACCCGGTCGAGCTGGCGGCGGCCTACGACCGGGCCGGCGCCGACGAGCTGACCTTCCTCGACATCACCGCCTCGGCCACCGACCGCGAGACGACCTATGACGTCGTGTCGCGTACCGCCGAGCAGGTGTTCATCCCGTTGACCGTCGGTGGCGGCGTACGCTCCGTCGACGACGTGGACCGGCTGCTGCGAGCCGGCGCCGACAAGGTCTCGGTGAGCACCGCCGCCGTCGAGCGACCCGAGCTGATCGGCGAGATCGCGCATCGGTTCGGCTCCCAGGTGCTCGTGCTGAGCGTCGACGCCCGCCGCGGCGACCAGCCGAGCGGCTTCGAGGTGACGACGCACGGCGGCCGACGTACGGCTGGGGTCGACGCGGTCGGCTGGGTCGAGTCGGCCTGCGAGTGGGGGATCGGCGAGGTGCTGCTCAACTCGATGGATGCCGACGGCACCGAGGCCGGATTCGACGTCGACATGATCGAGGCGGTCCGCAAGGTCAGCACGGTCCCGCTGGTCGCCAGCGGCGGAGCCGGCCGGGCCGAGGACTTCGCGGCCGCGGTCGAGGCCGGTGCCGACGCGGTCCTCGCGGCCAGCGTGTTCCACTTCGGCCAGGTCGCCGTCACCGAGGTCAAGCAGGCGCTGGACGCCGCTGGATTCGAGGTCCGGTGAGCCTGTCAGCTGGACACGGCAAGCGGCGCGGCACGACGTGGCGTGGGATCCGGATTCTCTTCGTCGGCATGCGCGAGGAGCGTCGGCTGTTCTCGCTGGCCCTGGTCGGCAGCATGGTCTTCGGCGCGCTCACCGTCGCCGACGCGTGGGTGCTCGGCTGGGCGACCGACAACGTCATCGCCCCGTCGTTCGACTCGGGCGAGCTCGAGACCGGACTCGCGGCGGCGGTCGTCGCGCTCTTCATGGCCGTCGCGGTGCTGCGGGCGCTTGGCATCATCGCGCGCCGGTTGATCGGCGGCATCGTCTACTTCCGGCTGATGGCGAGCTATCGGCGCCGGGTCACCCGTCGCTATCTCGAGCTGCCGATGAGCTGGCACAACAAGCATCCGACCGGCCAGCTGCTGTCCAACGCGAACGCCGACGTCGAGGCGGTGTGGGAGGCGATGATGCCGCTGCCGATGGCGCTCGGCGTCATCGTGATGCTCCTCGTGGCGGTGATCGCCATGCTGACCGCGGACGTCGTCCTGACCCTGATCGGACTGGTGATCTTCCCGCTGCTGTTCGCGATCAACGTGGGCTACCAGCGCTTCCTGTCGGAGCGGGTCAGCCTGGCGCAGGAGCTCCGGGCCGACGTCAGCTCGGTGGCGCACGAGTCCTTCGACGGCGCGCTGGTCGTCAAGGCGCTGGGCCGCGAGGCGGCGGAGACCGAGCGCTTCGCCCAGATGACGTACCAGCTCCGGGACGCGAACATCGCCGCCGGCAAGATCCGCAGCATCTTCGACCCGGTCGTCGAGGCGCTGCCCAACATCGGCGTGCTGCTGGTCGTCGTGATCGGCGTCGAGCGGGTGGTGGCCGGGGCTGTCCAAGCCGGCGACGTCGTGCAGGTGGCCTACCTGTTCACTGTGATCGCCTTCCCGCTGCGGGCCTTCGGCTGGGTGCTCGGCGGCCTGCCGCGCACGGTGATCGGCTGGGAGCGGGTTCAGGCCGTGCTCAACGCCCGCGGCCGGGAGCACTACGGCACTGAGGGACTGCCGGGCTCGGCGGCACTGCAACTCGACGTACGTGACCTGACGTTCGCCTACGACGGCAGCGCGCCGGTGCTCGACGGCCTCGACTTCGACGTCGCCCCGGGTCGTACGGTCGCGGTCGTCGGGCTCACCGGCGCGGGCAAGAGCACACTCGCCAGCCTGCTGATCCGGCTGGTCGACCCGGCCGAGGGCGAGGTGCGCTTCGACGGCCGCCAGGCGTCCGAGCTGACCCACGCGGCCCTGGCCGGCGCCGTCTCGCTGGTGCCGCAGCAGGCGTTCCTGTTCGACGACTCGATCCGGGAGAACGTCACGCTCGGCCTGCCGGTCGACGACGACGCGGTCTGGGAGGCGTTGCGGATCGCGCAGGCCGACCGCTTCGTCCGCGGTCTGCCCAATGGGCTGGACAGTCAGCTCGGCGAGCGGGGCACCACGCTGTCCGGCGGCCAGCGACAGCGGGTCGCTCTGGCCCGGGCACTCGTACGTCGACCGCGGCTGCTGATCCTGGACGACTCGACCAGCGCCGTCGACCCGGACGTCGAGGCCCGCATCCTGCAGGGACTTCGCGACCGTACCGAGGGCGGCGAGACCACCGTCGTCGTGGTCGCCTATCGCAAGGCCACCATCGCCCTCGCCGACGAGGTGCTCTTCCTGGCCGGCGGCCGGATCGTCGAGCGCGGCCCGCACGCCGACCTGGTCGCCTCGTCGCCGGCCTATCGCGACCTGGTCGACGCCTACGACATGGCCCGCGCCGCAGCCGACCGTGAAGCGGCGGAGGTGTCATGAGCCTCGACGTACGCAGCACGGTCGGCAGCGGCGAGGACGTCACCGGCTGGCAGATCCTGCGACGTGGGTTCGCGCTGTCGCCGGCGCTGCGCGAGGGCCTCGGTGTCACCCTGGCGCTAGGCGCTGCGTCGACACTCGGGTCGGTCATCGTCCCGGTCGTGATCCAGAAGACCATCGACGACGGGCTGCTCGGCTCCGGCGGCATCGACCGCAGCCGGGTGTGGACCTACACCTGGATCGCCGCCGGCATCGTCCTGATCACGGCGGTCGCGGCGTACTGGATGAAGGTCCGGCTCTATCGCGCGTCGGAGTCCGGACTCGCCGAGCTGCGGATCAAGGCGTTCCGGCACGTCCACGACCTGCCGGTCCTGACCCAGGACACCGAGCGTCGCGGCGCCCTCGTGTCACGGGTGACATCCGACGTCGACCAGGTCTCGCTGTTCCTGCAGTTCAGCGGGTTGCTGATGGTCATCAGCATCGGCCAGATCATCGTCGCCACCGCGGTCATGTCGTTCTACTCCTGGCAGCTGACCCTGATCGTCTGGGCCTGCTTCCTGCCCCTGATCGCGAGCCTTCGGTTCTTCCAGAAGCGGATGTCGACCGCGTACGCGAAGGTTCGCCGGACCGTCGGTGACATGCTGTCGACGATCTCGGAGCCGGTCGTCGGCGCCTCGGTCGTACGAGCACACGACATCTCGGTCCGCACCCAGGAGCGGGTCGACGCCTCGATCGACGCCAACCTGACGGCGAACGTCGCAGCGCAGAAGCTGGTCGCGGTCACCTTCTCCGCCGCCGGAGTCGCCGGTGGGTTGGCCAATGCCTCGGTCGTCGTCTTCGGCATCCTCCTCGGCCTCGCGGGCCAGCTGTCGGTCGGCACGGTGATCGCGTTCGCGTTCCTGGTCTCGCTCCTGGTCGGACCGGTCCAGATGGGCACCCAGGTGCTGACCGAGGCCCAGAACGCCATCGCCTCGTGGCGCCGGGTGATCGGCGTGCTCGACACGCCGGCCGATGTGGTCGACCCGGGGGAGGAAGGGGTCACCCTGCCGAGGGGTTCGCTGACGGCGTCGTTCCACGACGTGGAGTACGCCTACCCGGAGGGACCGCCGGTCCTGCGCGAGGTCAGCGTGGAGATCGAGCCGCAGGCCCGGATCGCGGTGGTCGGGGAGACGGGCTCCGGCAAGACGACCTTCGCCAAGCTGCTGTGCCGCCTGATGGATCCGTCCAAGGGGATGGTCTGCCTCGATGGCGTCGACCTGCGTACGGTGCGTTTCACCTCACTGCGCGATCGGGTCGTGATGGTGCCGCAGGAGGGGTTCCTGTTCGACGCGTCGCTGGCCGACAACCTCCGCTACGGGCGACCGGACGCCTCGGACGAGGAGCTGATCGAGGCGCTCGAGGCACTGAGCCTGGCCGACTGGTACGACACGCTGCGCGACGGCCTCGCGACCCAGGTCGGCCAGCGCGGCGAGTCCCTGTCGGCCGGTGAGCGGCAGCTGGTCGCCTTAGTCCGGGCCTATCTCGCCGACCCCGACCTGCTGGTGCTCGACGAGGCGACCAGCGCGGTCGACCCGCAGACCGAGCTCCGGATCACCGCCGCCCTCGACCGGCTGCTGTCCGGCCGGACGTCGGTGATCATCGCGCACCGGCTGTCCACCGCCGAGCAGGCCGACCAGGTCCTGGTCTTCGACTCCGGACGCCTGGTCGAGCTCGGCTCGCACGCCGAACTGGTCGGCGCCGGCGGTGTCTACGCCCGCCTGCACACCAGCTGGGTCGCGCAGTCGCATCTGAACGCGGCCACCGACTGACCGTCCGGCAGACTGAGGCCATGACCTCCCGCCTCGATCCCGACATCGCGGCCCGGCTCAAGCGGGACGCGAACGGACTCGTCACGGCCGTCGTGCAGCAGCACGACACCGGCGCGGTCCTCATGGTCGGCTGGATGGACGACGAGGCGCTGCACCGGACCCTGACGTCGGGCCGCGCGACGTACTGGAGCCGCAGCCGGCAGGCCTACTGGGTCAAGGGGGAGACCTCCGGGCACCGGCAGTGGGTACTCGAGGTGCGGCTGGACTGCGACGGCGACACCGTCCTGGTCCAGGTCGACCAGGAGGGTCCGGCGTGTCACACCGGCGCGGCCACCTGCTTCGACGCCGACCTGCTCCTCGCCGCGGGGGCGACGCATGAGTGACCGGCGTGCTCTCGCGATCACCATCGTGGGCGGGCTCGCCGCGGGCGGGCTGGCGCTGCTCGGCGTCAGCCAAACCTGGGCACAGGTCGAGATCGCCGTCGCGGGCGTTCCGAGCTCGACGATCGAGGTGTCCGGCACCAGCGCCGTGCCCTGGGTGGGCGCGCTGACGCTGGTGATCCTGGCCGGAGCGCTGGCGATCGTGCCGACCGGAGGCTGGCTGCGGCGGGCGGTCGGTGTGATCGTGGGATTGGCCGCGGCCGGCGCCGTCATCGGCACCCTGACGGCCGGCCCGGCGATCGACGACGCGCTGAGCGAGAAGCTCGCCCAGTCACCGGCGTCCGGTGGGGTCAATGACGCCGCGGTCGTGGCCGCAGCCGACCATCCGGCCTGGCGCTGGCTGAGCCTTGCGGGTAGCGCGGCCGGGCTCGCGATCGGGATCTACGTCGCGGCCCTGGGGCAGCGGTGGCCGACGATGGGCAGCCGCTACGACGCACCGACGACGCGGCGTACCGAGGGGGCCGGCGGGCCGGAGCCGGACGAGGCAGCCGACGCCGCCGAGCCCGACAAGCCGGCCGAGAACGCCGACCTGTGGCGGGCGATGGACGAGGGACGCGATCCGACCGCCTGAGCCGGATCGGCCCAGGGCACAATGGTCTGCGACGCTGTACTGCGCATCCCGCGCACGAAAGGTGAGGTACTCATGCACGGCTCGACCCCCGCGGCCTGGACCGCCGTGGCGATCGTTCTGATCGCCTTCACCGTCGGCGGCGTGGCACTGATGATCGGGCCGAACTGGATCCTGTTCTGGGTGAGCGTGGCGCTGCTGCCGGTCGCCGCGATCGTCGGCAAGGTCATGTCGGCCGCGGGCCTCGGCGAGCCCGAAGCCCACTAGCGTCAGCGGACGTCCCTCACGTACCCGATTTCTCGTAGTACGGGACTGCTCGATACCCTGACGGGACATCCATCAGCGTGTCCGGAGGGGCTTATCCATGTCGGTGCTTGACGAGATCATGGTCGGCGTCCGACTCGATCTCGCCGAACGCCAGGCCCGGGTCTCGCTCGACGACCTGAAGCGCCAGGCCGAGCGGCAGAGCTACGCCCTCGACCCGATGCCGATCTTCCGGGCCGACGGAGTGTCCGTGATCGCCGAGGTCAAGCGTTCCAGCCCGAGCCATGGCGAGCTGGCGACGATCAGCGATCCGGCTGCGCTGGCGGCCGACTACGCCGCCGGTGGAGCTGCCGCCATCAGCGTGCTGACCGAGCAGCGGCGGTTCGGCGGCACCCTCGACGACCTGCGGGCGGTACGCGGCCGGGTCGACCTGCCGGTGCTGTGCAAGGACTTCATCGTGACGTCCTACCAGCTCTGGGAGGCGCGGGCCGCTGGTGCTGACATGGCGCTGCTGCTGGTGGCCGCGATGGACCAGAACGCGCTCGTGTCGCTGATTGAGCGCGCCGTGTCGATCGGCCTGACGCCACTGGTCGAGGTGCACGACGAGGAGGAGCTCGAACGTGCCGTCGACGCCGAGGCGAAGCTGATCGGCATCAACGCCCGCAACCTCAAGACGCTGGAAGTCGACCGCAACACGTTCGCCCGTCTGGCGCCGCAGATTCCCGACGACGTCGTACGGATCGCCGAGTCCGGCATCCGTGGGCCGCACGACGTGATCGAGTGCGCTCGGTCCGGTGCCGACGTCGTCCTGGTCGGCGAGACCCTGGTGACCGGATCCAATCCGCGTTCCACGGTGGCCGATCTGGTCGCGGCCGGAGCACATCCGGCCTTGAAGCACCGGCAGAGCTAGGGAGGCCCGATGGACTCCGGGGCGGTCCGGGTGAGTGCCGGTGTCACGGCCGACCCACAGGGTCATTTCGGCCGGTTCGGCGGCCGGTTCCTGCCCGAGGCACTGGTCGCACCGCTCGACGAGCTGACCGCCGCGTGGCAGCAGGCGATGGCCGACGAGGTCTTCCGATCCGAGTTCGACCGAATGCTCCGCGAGTACGCCGGGCTGCCGAGCCTGCTCTACGACGCCACCCGGCTGTCCGAGCACGCCGGCGCGCGAATGCCGCTGAAGCGGGAGGACCTCAACCACACCGGGGCGCACAAGATCCGCAACGTGCTGGGCCAGGCGCTGCTCACCAAGCGGATGGGCAAGCGTCGCGTGATCGCCGAGACCGGCGCCGGTCAGCACGGCGTGGCGACGGCGACCGCATGTGCCTACCTCGATCTCGACTGCGTCGTCTACATGGGCGAGGTCGACATGGAGCGCCAGTCGCTCAACGTGGCCCGGATGCGGATGCTCGGCGCCGAGGTGATCCCGGTGACCACCGGCAGCCGGACGCTCAAGGACGCGATCAACGAGGCACTGCGCGACTGGGTCGCGACCGTCGACCAGACCCACTACCTGCTGGGGACTGCGGCCGGGCCGCATCCGTTCCCGTCGATGGTCCGCGACTTCGTGCGTGGCATCGGCGACGAGGCGCGGGAGCAGTGCCTGCGCCAGCTCGGCCGACTGCCCGATGCCGTCACGGCCTGCGTCGGCGGCGGCTCCAATGCGATCGGCATGTTCACCGCCTTCGTCCCGGACGCCGACGTCCGGCTCTACGGCTTCGAGGCCGGCGGTGACGGCTTCGAGACCGGCCGGCATGCCGCGACCATCAGCGCCGGCGAGGTGGGCGTGCTGCATGGCGCCCGGTCCTACCTGCTGCAGGACGAGGACGGACAGATCATCGAGTCGCACTCGATCTCGGCCGGGCTCGACTACCCGGGCGTCGGGCCGGAGCACGCCTATCTCGCCGAGACGGGGCGGGCGGCATACCGTCCGGTGTCCGACGCTGAGGCGATGCAGGCGTTCTCGCTGCTGTGCCGTACCGAGGGGATCATCCCGGCGATCGAATCGGCGCATGCGCTGGCGGGTGCACTGACGCTGCCTGAGGAGCTGGGCGCCGACGCGGTCATCGTCGTGTGCCTGTCCGGCCGCGGCGACAAGGACATGCACACCGCGGCGAGCTGGTTCGACCTGGTGGGCGACGACGGAGCTGCGAGCCTGACATGAGCACCAGCCAGAAGGCGATCGAGCAATGCAAGGCCGACCGCCGCGCCGCCCTGATCGGCTACCTGCCGGCCGGCTATCCCGACGTCGATGGCTCGATCGCGGCGCTGCGGGCGATGGTCGCCGCAGGCGTCGACCTGGTCGAGATCGGGCTGCCCTACAGCGACCCGGTCATGGACGGGCCGGTGATCCAGCAGGCGACGCAGCAGGCGCTGGCGGCCGGCTTTCGCGTGCGTGACCTGTTCCGGGTCGTCGAGGCGGTCGCCGAGGTGGCTCCGACCCTCGTGATGACGTACTGGAATCCGGTCGAGCGTCGCGGCGTCGAGGAGTTCGCCGGTGCGCTAGCGGACGCCGGTGGCGCCGGCCTCATCACGCCGGACCTGATCCCCGACGAAGCCGACGAGTGGTTCGCCGCCTCCGACAAGCACGGTCTGGACCGGGTCTTCGTGGTCGCGCCCTCGTCGACCGACGAGCGGATCGCGCTGACCACCAAGGCCAGCCGCGGCTTCGTCTACGCCGCCTCGCTGATGGGGGTGACCGGAGCTCGGAGCGAGGTCAGCGCGGCTGGATCGGCGCTGGTGGACCGGGTGCGAGCGGCCACGACACTGCCGGTCGGGCTCGGCCTCGGCGTCAGCACCGGCGCCCAGGCCGCAGAGATCGCCGGATTCGCCGACGGCGTCATCGTGGGCTCGGCCTTCGTCCGGTGTCTGCTCGACGCGACCGACCCGGTCGCGGGCGTCGACGCCG
>DATFRX010000376.1:0-7162 GCA_035262905.1 Nocardioidaceae bacterium | reverse complement strand
CCCGGCCGCCCTCCGGAGCACTGCCGTCGCCCTGTGGCTGGCCGCCTGGGGCGCGGCGACGATGGCGTCGGCGACCTCGGTCATCGTCATGACCGACGGCCCGGAGTGGCTGTCCGAGACCGGCGCGGCCGCCCTGATCGTACTGTTCGCCGCCGGCCTCACACGTCGGCTCGGTGGCCGCGTGGTGCTGTGGACGTCGCTTGCCGTGGTGTTCTCGATCGCCGTGCTGGTGACGCAGGACCGGACGCTGTTCTCCTCTGCAGCGGTTCTCGTCGCCGTGTTGGGCGCGGTCTTCGCGATCATGGCGACTCGGCCCGCGGCGACGGCTGTGCAGGCCACCGGTGAGTTCGTGATCGCGCTGCTGATCTCGAGCAGTGCCGGTCTCGCCGTGGCCGGCTTCAACGCTCCGGTCGCGTCCGACCGCTTCAACATCGTCGTGCTGGGCTTCAGTCTGGTGGTCGCGATTGGGCTGGTCTGGCACCTCGGCGCCGGGCTGCACGGCATGGGCCGGCGTGGCTTCATCCTGATCATCGGCGGCGCCGTCCTCATCACAGTGCTGCTCGTCTACAGCCGGTTCCTGCGCGAGTACGGCTCGGAGGCGCTGATCGACCGGATCAACGACACGACGTCGTGGATGCGCGACCAACTCGGCGGCGTACCCCGCCCGGTCGAGGTGCTGATCGGCTTCCCCGTACTCATCTGGGGCGTCAGCACCCGCGCGACTCGCCGACAGGGCTGGTGGATGTGCGCGTTCGCGGCGCTCGGCACGGCCACCGTCGCCACCAGCCTGGCCGCTCCGACGATCGAGCCGGAGTACGCCGGTTGGTCCCTGCTCTACTCCGCCGTCCTCGGTCTGATCCTCGGCCTGGTGGTGCGTCGCATCGACATCATGTTCACCGGCGGCGGTGGCCGACGCGCCCGACGCGGTGGCATCGAGGAGCAGATGCGTCCGGAGCCCGGCCGCACCGAGCCGCTGCGCTAGCGTCAGGGCCGGACCGTCACGAGGCGGTTCACCGATTCGAGGGAGAGCCATGGCCGGCGAGATCGTCGCGGAGATGGTGGCCAACGTGTGGCGCGTGGTGGCCAAGGAGGGCGACAAGCTGGCCGCCGGCGACACGGTCCTCATCCTGGAGTCGATGAAGATGGAGATCCCCGTCCTCACCGAACAGGCCGGGACGCTCGCCGAGCTCCGCGTACAGGAGGGTGACGTGGTGCAGGAGGGCGACATCCTCGCCGTGGTCCAGTAGCTCGAATCGACCCAGCGGCCGATGGAACAATGGGCCGGGCGGGTCTGCGACCCGACCCAGGAGGGGTGCCGGAGTGGCCGATCGGAACCGCCTTGAAAGCGGTCGCTGGCAGAGATGTCAGCCGCGGGTTCGAATCCCGCCCCCTCTGCCATGGTGAACACTGCTGAAGGAGTACGCCCTGTGACCGACACCGTCACCCGCTATCGAGGCGTACCCGCCGTCGCCTACCTCGCCTTCGGCGGAGTCGCCCTGCTCGCCGGCGGCTGCGTCGTTGCGCTGGTCATCGTCGACCACTGGCGCGACGACAGCACCATCCTCGACATCCTGTTCTGGCTGCTCGTGGCGATCGGCGTCGTGCTCGCCGTCGGCCTGGTCCGGGCCGCGATCCAGATCGTCCGCCAACCGACGGTGCTGCGGTTCGATGCAGTCGGCTATCGGGTCAGCCGGCAGTCCGGTGCCAAGGGCGTACGTCGGGCCGAGTGGCGGGAGGTCGAGCGGGTCCGTACCGATCGAATCGACGGCCGCGACTGCGTCGTCCTCCAGCTCACCACCGGCGCTACGACCCAGGTCCCCGTCGGCGCGGTCGCGACGCCCCGAGCGGAGTGGCTCGCGGACCTCGACGACCGGCTCAACAAGGCCCACGGCCAGCGCCGGCTGACGTAGTCGCGTGGGGTCGCCGACGGGAGACTTGTAGATACGGTCGCCCGGACAACCACGACTGCAAGACGCTTGTGGCAGATCTGCTTTGCCGCCCGTCGAGCGACCCCGGTAACCTGTGGCCCCGTCGCCTCGTGCGACGTGGAGGTGTCGCCTAGCCCGGTTTATGGCGCCCGCCTGCTAAGCGGGTTGAGGGTTTGTCCCCTCTCGCGGGTTCAAATCCCGCCACCTCCGCCACGTTCCGTCGTCCGGCCCCGCCGATGGCGTAGCGATCCACCGGCCCGTCACCAGGTCGGTGTGCCTCACCGCCGCGGTTGTCAGCGCCCGTCTTCCCCAGGCTCAACTGGCATCGCCGCACGGCAGCCAGCGGTCGGAGCGCGCATGCCTGTTAAATGGTCGAATCGGATCATCTCGGAGGCAGAAGACGAAGGCCAAGGACTTCGACGAGCGCTTCGACCAAGGTGAGGACGTCACCTCCTCGCTCGATTTGGATGCAAGCCCGGCGTTACGTCCCACGAGGGCTGCGCGTCGACTCGCCGACGTCGATGTGCAGGGCGAGGCGTTGTTGCCCGCGCAGTCCGAGCTCACCACGCAACAGGCAGCTGATCTTCTGAATGTGTCGCGTCCCTACCTGATCAATCTGCTCAGCAAGGGCGAGATCGAGTACCGCATGGTCGGAACGCACCGGCGAGTCATGGCGTCCTCGCTGCTGGAATATCGAGCGCGCGACGACGCTCAGCGTCGGGACGCTGCCGACGAGCTGGGGGCGATGGCACGGGATGCGGGACTCGATTGACCGGGGTGCACCTCCGCCGCAACTCGTCGCTAGCGTCCCGGTGCGGTGACGAAGTCGATCAGCTCCTCGACCCGGCCGAGCAGGTCGGGCTCGAGGTCGGCGTAGGAGTTGACGCGGGACAGGATGCGCTGCCAGCCCGCGGCGACATCGGCTGGTGTGGACGCCGGCCAGCCGAGCGCAGTGAGGACGCCGTGCTTCCAGGATTGGCCCTTGGGCACCTCCGGCCAGCTGGCGATGCCCAGCGCGGTCGGCTTGACCGCCTGCCAGATGTCGACGTACGGGTGACCCACCACCAGGACATGTTCGCCCTCGACCTCGTCGGCGATCCGGGCCTCCTTGCTGCCAGGCACCAGGTGGTCGACGAGGACGCCGAGCCGACGCCCTGCGGTTGGCTGGAAGTCGTCGACGATCTCCGCCAGGTCGTCGATGCCGCCGAGGGGCTCGACGACGACGCCCTCGATGCGGAGGTCGTCGCCCCAGACCCGCTCAACCAGCTCCGCGTCGTGTCGGCCCTCGACGTAGATCCGGCTCGCCCGCGCGGTCCGCGCCCGAGCATCGGCGACTGCCCGCGAGCCCGATGCGGTACGCGTGGCGGCCACCGATGCCGACTTCCGAGGCGCCCGCAGCGTCACCGGTTTGCCGTCAAGTAGAAAGGTGTCCTCGAGCCGGAACGAGCGGCGCTTGCCGAATCGGTCCTCCAACTCGACCCCGCCCTGCTCGATGCGGACGGCCGCGCCGACGAAGCCCGAGTCGGGATCCTCGAGTACGAGCTCACCGGACAGGTCGACCTCGATCTGGCGGATCTGCTTCGGCCTACGCCAGTTGCCGGCCAGGACGTCGTTGCCGTATCGGTCGGTCACGAGCGGACACGGTAGCCGCGTCGCCGGTGGATGCACACGCGACCCAGGTGGCAGTATCAGCGGGAGGAGGCGGTGTCGTGGCGGGAATGCAGTTCGGGATCTTCAGCGTCGGCGACGTGACGCCGGATCCGACGACCGGGCGCGCTCCGACCGAGGCCGAGCGGATCCAGGCCACGGTCACGATGGCGAAGAAGGTCGAGGAGGTCGGCCTGGACGTCTTCGCGACCGGCGAGCATCACAATCCGCCGTTCGTGCCCTCGTCGCCGACGACGCTGCTGGGCTTCATCGCCGCGCAGACCCAACGGCTCATCATGTCCACCTCGACGACGCTGATCACGACCAACGACCCGGTCAAGATCGCCGAGGACTTCAGCGTCCTGCAGCACCTGTCCGGCGGCCGGGTGGACCTGATGCTCGGCCGCGGCAACACCGGGCCGGTCTATCCCTGGTTCGGCCAGGACATCCGGGCCGCCGTGCCGTTGACGGTCGAGCACTACGGCCTGCTGCGACGGCTGTGGCGCGAGCAGGTCGTGGACTGGGACGGTGAGTACCGGACGCCGCTGCAGGGGTTCACGCTGGCACCGCAGCCGCTCGACGGCGTGCCGCCGTTCGTGTGGCACGGCTCGATCCGTACGCCGGAGATCGCCGAGTTGGCCGCGTACTACGGCGACGGCTTCTTCGCCAACCACATCTTCTGGCCCGCATCGCACACCGAGCGCATGGTGGGGCTGTACCGGAAACGGTTCGAGCACTATCGCCATGGCGGTGCCGACCAGGCGATCGTCGGGCTCGGCGGTCAGGTGTTCATGCGGCCGAACAGCCAGGACGCGGTCAACGAATTCCGGCCCTACTTCGACAACGCGCCCGTCTACGGTCACGGTCCGTCGCTCGAGGAGTTCACCTCGCAGACGCCATTGACCGTCGGCTCCCCGCAGCAGGTGATCGACCGGACCCTGGGGTTCCGCGACTACGTCGGCGACTATCAGCGCCAGCTGTTTCTGATCGACCACGCCGGCCTGCCGCTGAAGACGGTGCTGGAGCAGTTGGACATGCTGGGCGAGGAAGTCGTGCCGGTGCTGCGCAAGGAGTTCGCCATCGGGCGGCCCGAGCGGGTGCCGGACGCACCGACGCATGAGGCACTCGTACGCGCGGCGGCCGATGCTGCGTCGGACGACACCGCCGAGGAGGTGGACACATGACCAAGCTCGTCGTCGTGACCGGTGGGCTGCGAGAGCCGTCATCGACCCGGTTGCTGGCCGATCGGATCGACGCGGCGGTACGGGAGGAGCTGACCGCCCAGGGCGTGGAGGCGACGTCCGAGATCATCGAGCTGCGTCCGGTCGGACGGGCGATCATGGACGCCTTGCTGACCGGATTCGCCGGCGCCGATCTGGAGGCAGTGTTCGAGGCGATCGACGGCGCCGACGGCATGATCGCCGTGTCACCGGCCTTCAACGCCTCCTACAGCGGGCTGTTCAAGTCGTTCTTCGACGTGCTGCCCGAGGAGACGCTGTCGGATATGCCGGTGCTGATCGCTGCGACCGGCGGGACCGAGCGGCATTCGCTGGTGCTGGAGCATGCGATGCGGCCGATGTTCTCCTACCTGCACGCGATCGTGTCGCCGACCGGGGTCTACGCCGCGACCGACGACTTCGGCGCCCACCTCAGCGAGCGGATCGGCCAGGCAGCCAGGGACTTTGCTCGTCTGCTGCGTTCGTGTGGGCCGCGGCAGCATCGCGACGTGTTCACCGAGGAGATCAACGCGATGGAGAGCCTGCTCCGGGACTCGGCGGCCGAGCCGGGCAGCGGCGAGCCGCTGGACTGAGCCCGCCTCTCCGCAGGCGGTGGAATTTCTGACCTTGGTCAGAGGTTGTTCGCATTGAAAACCCCCTGCCGCCGAGGAGGCGAAGGACGATGACCATGACGACGCTGGCCGACCGCTACAACCGGGCGACCTTCGCCTTCGAGATGCGCGACTACCGTACGGCCGCCGAGCTACTCGATGAGCTGGTCCTGGCCGAGCCGGACAACGTCGCGGTGCGACTGCTGCTGGCCCGTGCCTACTTCCACTCGGCTCGCCTGCGTCCCGCCGAGGACGAGCTGCGCGAGGTCATCGCGCGCGACCCGAGCGAGACCTACGCGTACCTGATGCTCGGCCGGGTGCTGCAGCGGCAGAGCCGGCACGACGAGGCCGCCGGTCCGCTGCGGATCGCGGCTGCCATGAACGGCGAGCTCGACCTCGATGAGCTGCTCGACCGTCGACGGGTCGTACGCGGCTGAGCTACGCGAGCAGCTGCTCGATCGCGTCGGCGACGTCGACCGGATCGTGCCCGGCGGCGACCGCGACCGAGACGTGGCCGCCGTCCGGGTTCGGTACGACGACCTGGGCGAAGTTGCCGTAGCGCACGATCACGTACCGGAGCCCGCCGCAATCGATCTCGCCGCGCTGGCGGGTCAGCAGGAGCAGGGTCGGATTGACCAGCAGCTCCTCGTAGCGGTCGGAGTCGCTCGAGGACGCGTCGCTGAGTCCGGAGCGCTCCTGTAGCAAGACGTCCGGCCCGTCGGCGACGGCGACGTAGCGGATGTGGTCGCCCAGCGCGAAGGCACTGGACAGGATCTCGTCGGCGTTCACCCCACGGGAGCCTACGCGGAACTCCCGGCTATCGATCGAGCTCGGCGGCGTCGACCACCTCGGCGATCGCGGTCGACACGGCCGCTTGATGATCGTGGTGGATGTAGTGCCCCGATCCCTCGACGACGACGTGCCTGCCGCGCGGCACCGAGGCGCAGAGGTTCGCGGCCGCGGTCAACGACGGTCGCCGGATCTGCTCCGGCTTCTCGGTCGCGCTGAGGGCGACGAGGGGTACGTCCGGCAGCGACCCGTCGGCTCGCATCCGCCGCATCGACGCGATTCCACGGCTGGTCAGCCGGGCCTCGTCGCGGATCATCGCGACCTGATTCGGGCGCGAGTACGACTCGAGGTAGGCGTCGACGATGAGCTGCTGAACCGTCGGGTCGTCGGTCGATGCCTCCGCAAGATTGCGGCCCTGGGGCTCCGCGAGCCGGCGGAACAACCCGACCCGGTTGGCGCTGACGACCGCGATCCCCATGCCTCGCTCGGCGAGTCGCAGGTGCCAGGGCACGCTGGCCAGCACTGCCTCGTAGGACGAGTCGACCAGCACCAGGCCGCGGAACGGCTTCGGATGCCGCAGGGCGGTCAGCTGGACGAGCAGGCCGCCCCAGCTGTGGCCGACGGCGACTGCCGGTCCGACCTCGTCGAGCAGGGCCGCCAGGTCGTCGATCTCCGCGTCGATGGTCAGTCGTGGCATCGGGTCGCTCGCGCCGGCGCCGGCCCGGTCGTACGCGATCACCCGATAGGACTCGGCGAGCTCCGGCAGCACGGTCGCCCAGTCCAGGCACATCTCTCCGCTGCCGGCCACCAGCACCACGGTCGGACCGGCGCCGAGCTCGACCCAGCGCAGCCGGCGGCTCGACTCGCGCACCAACTCATGACGCTCCACCGGCCGACCGGTGACACCCGACAGTGCGTCCACGACGCGATCCCTCACGACACCCTCCCCTTCTGCGACTGGCCGGCTCAG
>DATFRX010000375.1:0-2845 GCA_035262905.1 Nocardioidaceae bacterium | reverse complement strand
CCCGAGGCGATGCAGCGGGTCCGCGACATGCTGGCCGACCTGAACTCGTTGCTCGCTTCGCACGCGCGTGGGGAGGACACGACCGAGCAGTTCCAGGAGTTCATGGACAAGCACGGCGAGTTCTTCCCGGAGAACCCGAAGGACACCGACGACCTGATCGACCTGCTCGCCCGTCGACAGGCGGCCGCCGAGCGGATGATGCGGTCGCTGACGCCGGAGCAGCGCGACGAGCTGGCCCGCCTGATGAGCGAGGCACTTGGCGACGTCGACCTGGAGAGCCAGCTGTCGCAGTTGCGCGACAACCTGTCATCGCTGCGGCCGGGCATGATGCGCGGCCGCGAGGGCACCGACATCGACGGCTCCCAGCCGCTCGGCTATGGCGAGGCCGTCGGAGCGGTCGCGGACCTGGCCGATGTCGAGGCGCTCGAGGCGCAGCTGGCGCAGGAGCATCCGGGTGCGACGCTGGACGATGTCGACATCGAGGCGCTCGAACGTCAGCTGGCTCCGTCGGCCGTCCAGGATCTGCAGGGGCTGCGCGATCTCGAGCGAGAACTCGAACGCCAGGGCTACCTGCAGCGTGGACCCGAGGGACTCGAACTGACCCCGAAGGCACTCCGCCGGCTCGGCGACACCGCACTGCGCCGGATCTTCGACCAGCTCGAGGCCGCCGGCCGTGGGGATCACGACGACCGGCGCAGCGGGGCGGCCGACGAGCGCACAGGTGCCGTGCTGCCGTGGGAGTTCGGCGACGAGCGTCCGATCGATGCGGTCCGAACCGTCCACAACGCCGTGCTGCGGCAGGCCGAGTCGGGTGGCGACGTCGTACGCCTGGCCGTCGAGGACTTCGCCGTGGCCGAGACCGAGCGGCGTACGACGGCGGCCGTGGCGCTGCTCGTCGACCTGTCGTTCTCGATGGTCAACGAGAGTCGCTGGGGTCCGATGAAGCAGACCGCGATCGCGCTGTCGCATCTTGTCTCGACCCGATTCCGTCAGGACGCCTTGCAGATCATCGGTTTCGACCGGCTGGCCCGCCGGATGACGCCGCTGCAGTTGGCCCACGCCGAGCCGGAGTGGGTGCAGGGCACCAACCTGCATCACGCGCTGCAGTTGGCCGGCCGGCATCTGCGACGGCATCCGGATGCCGAGCCGGTGGTGCTGATCGTGACCGACGGCGAGCCGACCGCGCATCTGGAGTCCGACGGCGTTCCGTTCTTCCACTGGCCCACGACGGCTGCCACGCTCCGGGCGACCGTGGGAGAGGTGGACGCGATGACGCGGATCGGCGCGACACTCAACTTCTTCCTGCTCGGCGACGATCCGGGGCTGGCCCGGTTCGTCGACGCGGTCGCTCGGCGCAATGGCGGTCGGGTGTTCACGCCAGAGCTGGGACGCCTCGGTGAGTACGTCGTCGCCGACTACCTCCAGGCTCGGCGCGGCCGCCGGCGTACCGCCTGACGCCTACTCAGCCGGACAGGAACGACAGCCGTACGTCGCGTTCGGGGTTGTCGACGTTGACGTCCACGAGGCAGATCCGCTGCCAGGTGCCGAGCGCGAGTCGACCGTCGACGACCGGCACCGTGGCGTACGGCGGCAGCAGCGCCGGCATGACATGGGACCGGCCGTGGCCGGGCGTCCCGTGCCGATGTCGCCAGTCGAAGCCGGCCGGGAGCAGCTCCTCAAGGACGCTCAGCAGATCGTCGTCGCTGCCGGCGCCGGTCTCGATGATCGCGAGCCCGGCCGTGGCATGCGGGACGAACACGTGCAGCAGCCCGTCGCCCTCGTCGCGTACGAAGGCGGCACAGTCCCGGGACAGGTCGACGACCGTGTCGTGACTGCCGGTGTGGTAGCTGCGGATCTCACTGCGCATTCCCCCATCGTGGCAGCCTGGACTGCGGGGTGGGGGAAGACGAGGATGTCGAGTTATGAGTGCCTACGCCGAGGAGTACCGCCGAAGCCTCGATGACCGCGACCGGTTCTGGCTCGAGGCCGCCGATGCGATCGAGTGGACTCGCCCGCCGACCAGGGCCCTGGACGACTCGACTCCCCCGCTGTATCGCTGGTTCCCCGACGGCGAGCTCAACACGGCGGCCAACGCGCTCGACCGACATGTCCGGGACGGTCGCGGCGACCAGTCGGCGCTGATCTGGGATTCTGCGATGACCGACACGCAGCGCACCTATACCTACGCGGAGCTGCGCGACGAGGTCGCCCGATTCGCCGGCGCGCTGCGGTCACTCGGCGTCGACAAGGGCGACCGGGTCATCGTCTACCTGCCGATGATCCCGGAGGCCGCGATCGCGATGCTGGCGTGCGCCCGGATCGGCGCGGTGCATTCGGTCGTGTTCGGCGGCTTCGCGCCACGGGAGCTGGCGGCCCGGATCGACGACGCCAAGCCCAAGCTGATCCTCGCGGCCTCATGCGGGATCGAGCCGACTCGGGTCGTGGCGTACAAGCCGATCATCGACGACGCACTCACGATCGCGTCGCACCAGCCGGACCGGGTCGTCGTGTTCCAGCGCGAGCGGCAGCCGGCCGAGCTAGGTCCTCGCGATCTCGACTGGGCGGAGCTCGCGTCGCAGGCGTCGCCGGTCGACCCGGTCCCGGTCGCGGCGACCGACCCGCTCTACGTCCTGTACACCTCCGGTACGACCGGCAGGCCGAAGGGCATCGTCCGCGATAACGGCGGGCACGCGGTCGCGCTGATGTGGAGCATGCGCAACGTGTACGACGTCCAGCCCGGCGATGTGTACTGGGCGGCCTCCGACGTGGGCTGGGTGGTCGGCCACTCCTACATCGTCTACGCCCCACTGTTGCTCGGGGCAACCACCGTGCTGTACGAGGGCAA
>DATFRX010000374.1:0-3709 GCA_035262905.1 Nocardioidaceae bacterium | reverse complement strand
CGGGAAAGCCGAGAGAGACTGGGTGGGACCCGGTACGCATCGCCAAGGCGTGGGCGGTCCTGATGGAGCGGCTCGGGTACGACCGCTACGTCGCACAGGGCGGCGACTGGGGCAATGCGGTCACCGAGCAGCTGGCCCTGCTGACGCCTCCAGGGCTGCTCGGCATCCACACCAACATGCCGGCCACTCTCTCGCCCGAGATCTCGGCCGGGGTCCAGGGAGGCAAGCCGGCGCCGGACGGTCTGTCGCCCGACGAGAAGAAGGCGTACGACATCCTGGTCCACTTCTTCGCGACCGGTACCGGCTACGCGGGCGAGATGGGCAACCGGCCGCAAACGCTCTACGGCATCGTCGACTCGCCGGTCGGCATGGCGGCCTGGATGCTCGACCACGACGAGGCCAGCTACCAACTGATCGCGCGCGCCTTCGCCGGTGATCCCGGTGGCCTGTCGAGGGACGACGTCCTGGACAACGCCACCCACTACTGGCTGACCAACACCAGCATCTCCGCGGCACGGCTCTACTGGGAGAGCAAGTTCGGCTTCTTCGACGTCAAGGGCGTACAACTGCCGGTCGGCGTGACCGTCTTCCCGGACGAGCTCTATCCGGCACCACGGAGCTGGGCGGAGCAGGCGTACCCGAATCTCATCCACTTCAACGAGGTCGACAAGGGAGGGCACTTCGCGGCCTGGGAACAGCCGGAGCTGCTCAGCGAGGAGCTCCGCGCCACCTTCCGGTCGCTGCGATGATCCGAGCGGTGGAGTTGCCTACCGAAGGTCGTCTCCCGGAGCTGAACGACGCGACGACCTGGCTCAACTCGGAGCCCCTGACGCCCGCTGGCTTGCGCGGCAAGGTCGTGGTGGTCCAGTTCTGCACCTTCTCGTGCGTCAACTGGCTACGCACGCTGCCCTACGTTCGGGCCTGGGTCGAGAAGTACCGCGACCATGGGCTCGTCCTGATCGGCGCACACTCGCCCGAGTTCCGGTTCGAGCATGACGTCGACAAGATCCGTACCGCCCTCGAGGCGATGGGCGTCGACTACCCGATTGCGGTGGACAACGACTTCGCCGTCTGGCGTGCCTTCAACAACGCCTACTGGCCGGCCCTCTACTTCGCCGACGCGGCGGGATGGATTCGGCATCACCACTTCGGCGAGGAGGACTACGAGCGATCCGAGCGGGTCATCCAGCAGCTCCTCAGCGACGCAGGAGCGGCGGGTCTCGATCGGCGTCTGGTCTCAGTCGAGTCGGGCGGTGTCGAGCTCCCCGCCGACTGGAGCACCCTGAGGTCGCCGGAGACCTACGTCGGCTACGCGCGGGCCACCGGCTTCGCGTCTCAAGGCGAGGTCATACCGGATCGCAGTGCTGTCTACATCGAGCCATCCCGGCTCGAACTCAATCAGTGGGCGCTCGCGGGCGACTGGACGATCGAGCGACAGACCGCGACGCTGAACGAGCCCGGCGGCCGGATCGTGCATCGCTTCCACGGCCGGGATCTGAACCTGGTGATGGGCTCCCGGAAGGGCGCCGAAACGCCGGTTCCGTTCGTGGTACGCGTCGACGGGCAACCGCCGAACAGCGCCAATGGCCTTGACGTCGACGATCAGGGACACGGCGTGGTCACCGACGAGCGGCTCTACCAGCTGATCCGCCAGGACGGTGGAGTCACCGACCGCACGTTCGAGATCGCCTTCACCGAGCCCGGCGCCCAGGCGTACGTGTTCACCTTCGGCTAAAGGAGCACGAACTCAGCCGAGTCCGGCCTCGCGGGCGCGCACGATGGCCTCGGCTCGGCTGGCGACGTGCAGCTTGCTGAAGATGCTCGTCACGTGGTTGCCGACGGTGTTTGGCGACACGCCGAGGCGGGCGGCGATGCTCGCGTTGCCGAGTCCGGCGGCGATGAGGTCGAGCACTTCCCGCTCTCGGGCGGTCAGGGTCGGGAAGGCAGGCTCGTCCCGCCGTGCCGACATGAAAGCGAGCGCCCGGCTGGCCACGCCCGGGCCGAGGATCGCATTGCCGTTGGCGACAGCATGGATGGCACGGATCACGTCCTCGGGGTCGGCTCCCTTGAGGACATAGCCCATCGCGCCGGCGCGCATCGCCGCGAACACAGAGTCGTCGTCGTCGAACATCGTGAGGATGAGGATGCGTACGTCGGGCGCCGACCGGGCCAGCTCGCGCGCCACGTCGATGCCGGAGCCGTCCGGCATGTTGATGTCGAGGACGAGTACGTCGGGTCGTTCGGTCACCGCGGCGCGGGTCGCCTCGCGTGCCGTACCGACGGAGGACACGAGCTCGAGCCCGGGGACGGCGGCCAGGAGCGAGCGCAAGCCCTCACGTACGACGGCGTGGTCGTCGGCGACCACCACCCGGACGGTCATGGCGCGCTCCCGATCGGCACCGTGACGCCGACGTGACCGCCCGCACCGTCCGGCCCGGCGACGAAGGTCCCGCTCAGCTCGGCCACGCGCTCCTTCATCGAGGTGAGACCAACCCCCTGACGCCAGCTGCCGTTGGTCGCGCGCCCGTCGTCTCGCACATCGAGGCGGAGGTCGGGTCCGGCAACGCGCAGCGAAACCATGGCGGCACTGGCACCCGAGTGGCGAGTCACGTTGTGCAGTGCCTCGATCGTGATGCGATAGACGGCAACCTCGATTCCGGCAGGCAGCTGCGGAAGCGGTTCGGTGTCCACGGTGACCACAAGCGGACTGCCGTCGGTGCGCGCCCGGAGCGTGGCGGCGTGCTCGCGGATCGCGCCGGACAGGCCGAGGACGTCCAACTCGGGTGGCCGCAGTTCGTTGACCAGGCGGCGGATCTCGTCGACGGTCTCGGTGGTGCGGCGTCGGAGGGCGTCCATCAGTCGGGCCGCCTCCGCGGGGTCCGACTCGACGATCCGTCGCGCGGCGTCGGCCTGCAGGATCACGCCGGTCAGCGCGGGGCCGATCCCGTCGTGGAGATCGCGCCGGAGCCGACGGCGCTCCTCCTCCCGGGCGGCCACGACCGCGTTGCGAGCCGCTCGTAGCCGTACCGCCATGGCGAGCGGCCCGGTGAGGAGCGCCAGGACCCGCTGATCGGCCGCACCGAGCCGGGACTCACCGCTGCGCAGCGCCACCACCAGCTCCCCTTCCTCGGGCAGGGCGAACGTCGTCGTCGCGTCGAGCCGACCGTACCGGGCCAGCTCCGTCCCGCCGCTGGTCACCGCAGCCCCGGGCAGCCGCATCACCTCGCACATCCGGCGCAGCACGCCGTCGAGCCCGGTCGCGTCACCGAGCTGTGCGCCGACCTCCGCGACCGCTCGGACCGGGTCGTTGCGCGCCCCGTAGAGCAGCCGGTCGACGCCGGCCTGCAGTCGCAGTCGTACTGGGTTGAACGCCAGCGCGGCGATGATGGCCGCGAGTACTGGAGGACCGAGCGCAGCCCGCTGTGACAAGGTGCGCTCGGTCAGCGCGACCACGGTGACGTAGGTCAGGACGGTGAGTCCGGTGAGCGCGGCGTAGACCAGCGACCGCGACACGACCAGCCGAATATCAAGCAGCTGATAGCGCAGTACGGCGACCAGGATCGCCATCGGCACCAACGCGATCACGAAGATGTTCGCCCAGCTGTCGACGCCGAGCAGGTCCGAGACCAGGAACAGGGCGACCATCAAGACGGCGGCGAACAGCAGCCACAGCACCTGGCGGCGTTCGCGGTCACCGCCGCTTCGGTAA
>DATFRX010000373.1:0-6974 GCA_035262905.1 Nocardioidaceae bacterium | reverse complement strand
TCCTCGCCGTGTTCGCCGTCGGCGCCGGTCCGATACCCAAGCTGTTCCCGACCGGGGGCTTACATTCGCTCGACGTCGATCCGACCTCGTTCGCCGGCGGGCTGGACACCGCGTGGCATCTGACGCTGCCCGTGATCACCCTGACCCTGGCCTATCTCGCCGAATACTCCCTGATCATGCGGAGCTCGCTGCTGGACGAGATGGGTGAGGACTACCTGACGACGGCCCGGGCCAAGGGGCTCCGCGACGTCTACGTCCGTCGCCGGCACGCGACCCGCAACGCGCTGCTGCCCACGACCACGCTCGTCGTGCTCAACCTCGGCTTCGTCGTCTCCGGCGCGATCACGATCGAGACCGTGTTCTCGATACCGGGTCTCGGCCTGCTCACCACCGAGGCGCTGGAGGTGCCCGACTATCCCGTACTCCAGGGGACGTTCCTGTTCTTCTCGATCGCAGTGATCCTCGCCAACCTGGTCTCGAACCTGCTCTACGGCTGGCTCGATCCCAGGGTCCGGTCGTGAGGGGGCGGGCGACATGAGCGACACGGTCCTGACGCCGCGACGGCTCGCCTGGCAGCGTCGTCGCAAGTCCGCCGGGCGGACCTGGTCACAGTTCCGGCGACACCGGACCGGGATGATCGGCCTCGGCATTCTCATCTTCTTCGGCCTGGTCGCCATCCTCGCTCCGGTGCTGGCGCCCCACGACAGCATCGAGGTGACCCAGGCGACCGGCGGTGTGCTGGAGCCACCGTCGTGGGAGTTTCCCCTGGGCACCGACGAGAACGGCCGTTCGGTTCTGGCGCTGCTGATCTGGGGCGCGCGGATATCGCTGTTCGTCGGCCTGCTCGCCACCGCGATCTCGATGCTCCTCGGAACCTTGATCGGCCTGGCGTCCGGGCACTATCGCAACTTCTTCGGCTCCGCGCTCTTCCGGATCACCGAATGGTTCCTGGTCGTGCCGTTCCTGCCGCTGGCGATCGTCCTGGCCAGCCTGCTCGGCCGGTCGCTGTTCAACGTCGCCTTCGTCATCGGCGTCACCAGCTGGCCCGCGACGGCGTTGCTGATCCGGGCCCAGACCCTGTCGATCGAGGGCCGGCCGTACCTCGAACGGGCGCGTGCGCTGGGCGCCGGCGACTGGCGGCAGATGAGCCGGCACGTCCTGCCCAACGTGATGCCGATGGTGTTCGCGAACACGACGCTGACGGTTGCGATCGCGATCCTGAGCGAGACCACGCTGTCCTTCCTCGGCCTCGGCGACCCACTCCGGGTGTCGTGGGGGTCGATGCTCGACGACGCGTTCCGGACCGGTGCGATCACGACCGGTGCGTGGTGGTACTTCCTGCCGCCTGGGATTTGCGTGATCCTGGTCGTGATGTCGTTCACCCTGATCGGCCAGGCTCTCGAAGAGATCTACAATCCACGGCTGCGGGATCGGACATGAGCGACCCGACGGCGCCCGTGCCGAGCCCGGCAACGGCGAGCGACTACGTCAAGAGCGAGAAGCCGCGTGAACCGCTGCTGGAGATCGAGGGTCTCGAGGTCAGCTACCGGACCGCGAGCGGTGAGATCCCGGCGGTACGGGGCGTCGACCTCAAGGTGAATGCCGGTGAGAGCGTCGGCCTCGCCGGGGAGTCCGGCTGTGGCAAGTCGACGCTGGCGAGCACGATCCTGCGGCTGCAGCCGTCCAACGCGACCGTGCAGGGAAGCATCCGGGTCTGCGGCAAGGACGTGCGAAATCTCGGCTGGGCGGATCTGCGAGCGCTTCGCTGGGGCCAGGCGGCGATGGTCTTCCAGGGCGCGCTGCACTCGCTCAACCCGGTCCAGCGGATCGGCGACCAGATCGCGGAGCCGATCCGGATCCACGACTCGACTGCCGCCAAGCAGATCCCGGCCCGGGTCGGCGAGCTGCTCGAGCAGGTCGGCCTGCCGGCCGTTCGGGCCGAGGCCTTCCCCCACCAGCTGTCCGGCGGACAGCGGCAGCGGGTCATGATCGCGATGGCGCTGGCTTGCCGGCCGGAGCTGATCGTCGCCGACGAGCCCACGACGGCGTTGGACGTCATGGTGCAGGCCCAGGTGCTCGCCCTGCTGACCGGTCTGGTCGAGGAGCTCGGGCTGGGGCTGCTGATGATCACCCACGACCTGTCGGTGCTCGGATCGACCTGCTCGCGGATCGCGGTGATGTACGCCGGACGGGTCGTCGAGGAGGGTCCCGCCGACCAGGTGTTCGAGCATCCGCAGCATCCCTACTCCGGCGCGCTCTCGGCGGCGTTCCCCCGAATCGGCGACCCGGAGGCGCGCTACGCACCGGCCGGTCTGCCCGGCGACCCGCCCGACCCCCAGGAGCTGCCGTCCGGGTGTACCTTCCACCCGCGCTGCCCGGTCGCCATCGCCAGGTGCTCCGAGTACGATCCGCCGATCCGGATGGTCGAACCGAACCGCCCGGTGGCCTGCGTACTCGTAGGGGAGGACGGCCGTGACCGGTCCGCTGCTCAGAGTTCGTGACCTGACCGTCGAGTTCGGCGCTCGCGGCAAGCCGATCGCGCGCGCCGTGGACGGCGTCGATCTCGACGTGGATGCTCGCGAGGTCGTGGCGGTGGTGGGGGAGTCCGGCTCCGGCAAGACCACGCTGGCGCGCACCGTGCTCGGTCTGGAGCGGCCGACCTCGGGAACCATCGAGTTCGACAAGAGCCCGCTGCCGACGACGGTGCGCGGACTGCGGCCGTACCGCCGGCGGGTCCAACTGGTGCTGCAGGACCCCTCCGGCTCGCTGAATCCGCGGCAGACCGTCTACGAGTCGGTCGCCGAAGGCCTGCGGATCCACCGGATGGTGACCAAGTCGACCGACTCGGAGCAGGAACAGGTGTCGCGGGCGCTGACCCACGCCGGGCTGCGGCCGCCGGAGAACTTCTTCCTGCGCTACCCGCACGAGCTGTCCGGCGGGCAACGGCAGCGGGTCGTCATCGCGGGTGCACTGGCGCTGCAGCCCGAGTTGCTGGTGGCCGACGAGCCGGTGTCCAGCCTGGACGCTTCGATCCGCGGCGAGATCCTGGCCCTGCTGTTGCGGCTTCGCGACGAGCTCGGGCTCACCGTCCTGGTGATCACGCACGATCTCGGACTCGCCTGGAACATCGCCGACCGGATCGCGGTGATGTACCTCGGCCGGCTGGTGGAGTACGGCACCGCCGAGCAAGTGCTTTCGGAGCCGCGCCACCCGTACACGCAGGCGCTGCTGTCCGTCGTGCCCGAGATGCACGAGCTCGAACCGATGGTGCTGACCGGCGAGCCGCCGGATGCGACCCGGATTCCGGTGGGTTGCCGGTTCCACCCGAGATGTCCGGCGCTTCATGACGGCCGGGCTGACAGCGCCGCCATCACCGAGGCCTGCCGAGGCAAGCCGCTGCCGGTGATCGACACGACCCAGGGACACGTCTCAGCCTGCTGGCTGCCAGAGACCCACGTCCGCTGACCAGAAGTCCGGACTTCCGTACGGGCAGGCCTCCGTGGCACGCTGGACTTACTGACTCGTGAGTCAATTGTCGGGGCGGCGGCGATCGGAGGGCGGCGATGACGACCGGGCGACCGGCGGGTGCCGGAGCGTCGCCGAGTCGGATGCAGGCGGCGCTGCCGAAGCACTGGTATGTCGACCAGGACCATTGGCGGCGGGAGCGCGACGCGGTGCTCTTCGACTCGTGGCTGTGCGTGGGCCGGATCGACCAGCTCGGCCTGGCCGACCCGTCGCGGCTCGCCGTCGTCGATGTGGCGGGGGAGTCCATCCTGCTGACCAGGGACGCCGAGCAGCGGCTGCACGGCGCGTACAACGTCTGCCGGCATCGTGGGTCCCAGGTCGTCCCCATCACCGACGACACAGCGCCGCCGGCCTGCGGAGCGGCCCAGTCCCTGCGCTGTCCGTACCACTCGTGGACCTACGACCTGTCCGGACGGCTGCTCCGGGCACCGCACACCGATGGAGTCGACGACTTCGACCCGGCCGACTTCGGGCTCACGCCGGTTGCCGTCCAGGAGTGGCGCGGCTTCTGCTTCGTCCACCTCTCCCCGGACACAGCGACCGACCTCACCGCCGAGCTCGCGGACTTCACTGCCAGGCTGGCCCGCTACCCGCTGGAGTCGCTGGTCGTCGGCCGGCGCTACGACTACGACGTACGCGCCAACTACAAGGTGCTGCTCGAGAACTTCAACGAGTGCTACCACTGCGGTCCGGTGCATCCCGAGCTCACTCGACTGGTGCCGGCCTTCGGAGGTGGCGGCACCGATCTGGACTGGGACGCCGGCGTGCCGCATCGGGCCGACGCATGGACCTTCACGATGACCGGCACGACGACGCGCGCGCCGTTCCCGGACCTCGACGAGAACGAGCGCACCCGTCACAAGGGCGAGCTGATCTATCCGAACCTGCTGCTGTCGTGCTCGGCCGACCACGTGATGGCGCTCGTGCTCTGGCCGCTGGCGGCCGACCGGACCCGCGTGACCAGCGAGCTGCTGTTCGCCCCTGACGAGGCTGGCCGGGACGACTTCGACCCCGATGACGCGGGGGAGCTGTGGGACCTGGTGAACCGGCAGGACTGGGCGGTCTGCGAGTCGGTCCAGCGTGGCATGAATTCGCGGGCGTACCGGCAGGGCTGGTTCGCCCCGATGGAGGACTGGAGCGCCGACATCCGGCGCTGGATCGTGCCGCGGCTGGAGGGGATCGATGACTGAGCAGGTCGAGTACGCCGTCATCGGTCTCGGTGCGCTGGGCAGCGCCACGGCGTACGCGCTCGCGCGGGCGGGCCATCGCGTCGTCGGTCTGGAGCGCTTCCCACTTGGCCACGAGCTCGGCGCCTCGCACGACTCGTCGCGGATCCTGCGGCACAGCTACCACCGGGCCGACTACGTCCGCCTGACCCAGGACGCCTACGCCGACTGGGCCGATCTGGAGCGGGTCTCGGGGGAGGACCTTGTCACGCTGACCGGCGGACTCGACCTCTTCCCGCCCGGCGCCGCCATTCCCGCGATCGACTACACGACCGCGATGACCGAGGGCGGCGTCGAATACCAGGAGCTGGACCGTGCGGAGCTGCGCCGCCGCTGGCCGCAGTTCGATCCGCCCGAGGGGACGCAGGCGCTCTACCAGGCGGACTCGGCGATCGTGCCGGCCGCGCGTACCGTCGCGCTCCTGCAGCGGCTGGCCCGGGCGCACGGCGCCGAGCTGCGGGAGTCGTCGCCGGTGTCGGAGGTACGCGATCTCGGCGGCCGCGGCATCGAGGTCGAGTCGGCGTCCGGGACGCTGCGCTGCCGGCGGCTGGTCGTGTGCGCCGACGCCTGGACCAACGACGTGCTGGCCGGCCTCGATCACACCCTGCCGCTGACCGTGACGCTCGAGCAGGTGACGTACCTCGAGATCGGCGAACCGCTCCGGCACGCGCCCGGTGAGCTGCCGCTGTGGATCTGGATGGACGACCCGTCGTACTACGGCTTCCCGATCTACGGCGAGGACACCGTCAAGGTCGCCGAGGACTGCGGCGGCGCCGTCGTCACCGGCGACTCGCGCGGCTTCGATCCGGATCCCGACCGGGTCGAGCGGCTGCAGCGCTTCGCGGCCGGGCTACTGCCCGCGGTCGGTGCGCCGGTGCGGTCGAAGACCTGCCTCTACACACTCACTCCGGACCGCGACTTCGTCCTCGACACCCTGCCGGGACACGAGTCGGTCGTCGTCGGACTCGGTGCTGCACACGGCTTCAAGTTCACGCCGACGTTCGGCCGGTTGCTCGCGGAGCTGGCCGCCACCGGACACTGTGACGCCGACGTCTCGGGCTTCCGGCTGGACCGGCCCGCCCTGACCGAGGCCGGCCACCCACAGAACTGGCTGGTGTGAGATGGCCCTGTCGATTCGCTCAGACCAGCTGCTTGACGTCGATGCCGAGCTCGTCGGCGACGGTCGCGCGAACCCAATGCCGCAGCTGCGATCGGGAGAGGCTGCGATAGACCACGACGGCGACCGACAGGCCGTCGAGCTGCGACCCGATCCGCATGGCAGTGGTGGCCGGGTCGTCGCAGACGAAGTCGCCGTTGTCGACGCCGTCCTGGATCGCCGTCACCAGGGCGCCCTGCCAACGCTCGTCGAGGGTGCGAAGCATCTTGCGGATCGGCGGATGTCGGAGCGCACTCGACCAGGCGTCGATCCACAGCGTCCAGCCCTGCGCCGACCCGGTCGGCCCGTAGGCCGCGACGACGCGCCGCAGTCGCTCCATCGGTGTTCGCCCCCGCGACAGCGCGCGATCGAGGCGGGCCAGGTCGCGATCGACGGCGTACTCGAGCGCGGCAGCGAGGAGATTGTCCTTGCTGTCGAAGTGATAGAAGAGGAGTCCGGTGCTCACCCCGAGCGCCTGTGCGACGTCCTGGGCTCTGGTCTGGTCCATGCCCAGTCGCTGCATCTCCTCCACGGTGGCGGCGAGGATCTCCTCGCGACGCACCTCCACCTTGCGGCGTCCCATGGCGCCAGACCCTACCCGCGGAGGACGATATGACGGTTCTTGACGGCGTGTTGCACGCGGCGAAGACGCACGACGGCTCGCAGATGTTGCCGGCCGAGGCGTACACATCCGCCGACATCTGGGCCTGGGAGCAACGCCATATCTTCGCCGGCAGCTGGGCCTGTCTGGGCCGCCAGGACGAGATCTGCCCCGGCGACGTCGGCCAGCAGGCGGTCATGGTCGGCGACATCAGCGTGCTGCTGGCGTGGAACAAGGACGGGCTTCGGGCCTTCGCCAACACCTGTCGGCACCGTGGCCACGAGCTGCTCGCGAACGGCGACTCGAGCGCCCGCAAGGCGATCGTGTGCCCCTACCACGCCTGGTCGTACAAGCTGGACGGCTCGCTGCTCGCGGCCCCGGGATTCCGCGACGTCGAGGGCTTCGAGAACGGCGATCACAGTTTGGTCGAGTTGGCGATCAAGGTCTGGCACGGCTGGGTCTTCTG
>DATFRX010000372.1:0-2812 GCA_035262905.1 Nocardioidaceae bacterium | reverse complement strand
CGCGCTTGGCGGTTGTCGAAGCGCCGTATGAGTACCACGCGTGACCGCCGACCCGGACCATCGTGGTCGCGGCGACCAGATCGCCCTCGTGATGCGCGAGGTAGAGCCGGAACCGCTCGGGATCCTCCTCGGTGAGTGCGTCGTACATCGTCTGGAAGTACGACAGCGGCCGTGGTGTGAAGTGGTCACGCTGGGCCGTCTCGGCGTAGATCGTGTGGAAGGCGGGCAGGTCGTCGCGCTTGCCCGTCGTGACCTCGACCCCGGCCTTGTCGGCCTTCTTGATGTTGCGGCGCCACAGCTGGTTCATGCCGCGCAGCACCTCGTCCTCGGTGCGGCCGGCGATCGGCAGCCAGAAGTTGTACTTCGGCTGCCCGGCGCCGAAGCCGTCCTCAGGCGCCTGCTCGCGCCAGCCCGATTGCTTCAGCAGGCTGACCAGGCGCCGGCCCTGCTCGCTCGTCGCGTCCGCGGGCGCGTCACCGAGCCGACGAAGGACCGGGTCGGCGATGGCGGCCTTGACCGTACGCGCGGACCACCGGCGCAGCACGACCGGCGGACCCATCCGTACCGCGAAGGCCCCTCGGCCGGCCAGGTGCTTGGTCATCGCGGCAAGCAGGTCGGTCAGGTCGTCGCGGGACCAGTCGAGTGTCGGGCCCTCGGGGAGGTAGGCCAGATAGCGCTTGAGCTTCGGGATCTGGCGGTAGAGCACCAGGCCGGAGCCGACCAGCTCGGATCCGGCGAAGAACCCGATCGACTCGCGCCGCCACTCGGCCTTGACCCGGCCCCAGGCCGGAGTCTGCAAGAAGCTGGCCGATGACAGGGACTGCAGATGAGCCAGGTGCTCCTCGGGACTGATCGGGCGTACGACAGCGGCGCGAGGAGTCACAGTCGCCGAGGCTACCGGTCCGGAACTCGCGCGGAGCCGGTCGGCCCTACTGGAGGTAGCCCTCGACCTCTCCGACCGGCCGGGTGTGGGCGTCGTCGGGGTCCTGACCGGCATGGACCCGGGCCCGGCGCTGCCGGAGCAGGTCCCAGCACTGGTCGAGGGTCTCCTCCAACTGCTGGAGTCGCTGCTTGCGATCGTCCGCCTCGAGGTCGCCGCCGGTGCCGCGGAGTTTGTGCTCCTCCGCGACCAACGCGTCGATGCGCCCGAGGATGTCGTGCTCGTCCACTCGCCCTCCCTGCCGCTGCGGGTCTCCAGCCACGGTACGCCGACCGCTCCTGCAGCGGTCAGCTCGGCGGGATGTTCTGGTTGCGCCGGAACATGTTGTCCGGGTCGTACGCATCCTTCAGCGCCTGCAGCCGGGCGTACTTCGCTGGGCCGTACGCGTTGCGGATCCGGTCGGTTCCCTCGTCCATGAGGAAGTTGACGTACGTGGTGGTCGAGTGCGGCTGCAGTCGGTCCCAGGTGCGCTCGAGCCAGTCCCGCTCGGCGTCGAAGCCCGCCGCTCCCTCGGTCGAGGCCGCCAGGTTGACCGTGTGGGCGGCGTTGCGGCCGTTGAACGCGGTGTCGTCCTCGTCCACTCGGGCCACCGCACCGCCGAGGTGGAACATCGGGATCGACGTGTGCGGCGACTCGATCTCGCTGCCGCCGGCCACGATCGCGTCGATGGCGCCGTCGCTGAGGCTGGTCAGATCGGCGGAGCGGAAGTAGTACCAGCGGCCGGCGGGGTACGACGGGTCGAACATCGCCTGGTGATCGAGGTACGGCTTGGGTCCGCAGAGATCGACCAGCGGCGTGCCGAATCGGCGGAGCGGAGTCAGGAGGCGCTCGCCCTCGACCGGGTCGCCGGCCCAGCAGGCGATCACCAGGACCACCGGCTTGCCGTGCAGTTCGGCCGGCACGGCGGGGATCGGCGGTGCCTTGCGGTGGACCAGCATCGTGGTCAGCTCGTCCGGCGCCTCGGCGATCCAGTCGCGGTAGAACCGGGTCACCTTCGGCGAGTCGTCCAGCGACCAGAGGATCGGGCCTGCGAGTACGGTCGGGCCGACCGGCTGCGCCCGATAGGCGAACTCGACGACGACCCCGAAGTTGCCACCGCCGCCACGCACGCCCCAGAACAGGTCGGCATTCTCGGTGGCACTGGCGGTCACGACGTCGCCGCTGGCGGTCACGACCTTGACCGAGAGCAGGTTGTCGACTGTCAGGCCGTGCTTGCGCATCAGCCAGCCGATGCCGCCGCCCAGGGTGAGTCCGGCGATGCCGGTGTGGGTGACGATGCCGCTCGGAACCGCCAGCCCGTGCGGCTGGGTCACCCGGTCCAGGTCCCCGAGCAGTGCCCCGGCCTGGGCCCGTACGGTGCGGCGGGCCGGATCGACCTGGATCCGGGTCAGCTTGGACAGGTCGATGACCAGACCGCCGTCCACCGCGGAGTGGCCGGGGAAGCTGTGACCGCCGCCCCGGACCGCGACCTCGATTCCGGTACGCCGGGCGTACTGGATCGCCGTGCGTACATCGCCCGGACCCGAGCACCGGGCGATGAGCGCAGGACGGCGATCGATGGCGCCGTTCCAGATCCGGCGGCGGTCGTCATATCCGGAGTCGCCGGGGCGCAGGAGTCGGCCGCCGAAGCGCGACACCAGGTCCCGGTACGCCGCCGGCTCGTCCTGCGGGCCGGTCGTGACCGTCGTCGGTTGGAGGTGGGGAGCCGCCATGGTCAGACTCCTTTCATCGTGAGGTTGAGCGCCGAAGCCCCTCGCCTGATACGTGGGTCACCGGCCGGAAGGCTCGACATCCCAGGTCTGCGCCGTGGCACGGGTGGCGGCAATCGCTCCGGGTGCCGGGTCGGACACGGGCTGTCGGCGACGGCGGCCG
>DATFRX010000371.1:0-3054 GCA_035262905.1 Nocardioidaceae bacterium | reverse complement strand
CGACTTCGGCAAGGACACCATCGCCTACTGCCGGATCGGCGAGCGCAGCGCCCACACCTGGTTCGTCCTGCACGAGATCCTCGAGCAGCCGAACGTCAAGAACTACGACGGCTCGTGGACCGAGTACGGCTCGCTGGTCGGTGTGCCGGTGGTGGTCGGCGACGAGGCCGGATCGGCGTCCTGATGGGCTGCGGTGCGGTCGTCGGTGGCGTGAGCCTGGATGACGTCGACGTCGACAAGGAGGCGATCATCCAGGGTCAGGTCATGCGCGACGGGCAGCCGGTCGGCGGGGCGTACGTCCGGCTGCACGACAAGGACGGCGAGTTCACCGCCGAGATGCCGACGTCGGATGCCGGGGAGTTCCGGTTCTTCGCGGCGCCGGGACGGTGGACGGTACGGACCCTGGCGCCGAAGGCGGACCCGGTCGACCGGGCCGTCATCGCCTCGATCGGCAACATCGCCGAGCTGACCGTCACACTCTGACCCCCGATCATCAGCCACTCTTGGCGCGCCAATAAGCCACTGGTGGCTGATGATGGAACGGGTCAGTCGACCTGGGTTTCGCTGGGGAGGGTGAGCTCGGGGTGGTCGTTGACGTAGGTCTGCATGTCGTCGGCACGCATGGCGCTGAACAGGTCGTTCACGCCGCGCTTGTTCAGATAGACGACTGAGCCGTCGCCGGGGACGTCGCCGAACGGGTGCTTCTTGCTGATCGGCGCCGACAGGAACGTGACGTCGTCCTTGCGGATGCCGCGCATCGACCAGCCGAGCGACCGCATGTCGCCGTTGGACCACTGGTCGTCGATCGTCAGGTTCGACGTGATCGTCTTGGCCGCCGAAAGGAACGTCGGGAAGTCGGTCAACGCGCCGGTGCTGGCCATCTTGTCGAGCATGGCCCGCAGGAAGTTCTGCTGCCGACGGTTGCGGTCGAAGTCGCCCTCGTCGAGCGGATAGCGGCTGCGGACGTACTTCAGCGCGTGCTCGCCGTCGTACTCGTGCCAGCCCTGCTCATACGTGTACTTCTGCTCCGAGTCGTGCACCGTCTGCGGTACGTAGAGCCGCACCCCGCCAAGGGTGTCGACGACGTCCTTGAAGCCGTCCCAGTCGATGATCGCGAGATGGTCCATCCGGATGTCGGTAAGGTGCTCGATCGTCGACACGTAGCCGGCCGGGCCGTAGACCGAGAACGCGTAGTTGACCTTGTGCTTGTCGGTCGGCTTGCCGGTCTCGTTGTAGATGCGGACGTACGAGTCGCGCGGGATCGAGACGACGTACGCCCGGGAGTGGTCGGCCGGAATGTGGAGCACCATGATCGTGTCGCTGCGGTACTGGCCCGCCGACCAGGTCCCGTCCTCCATCGCCTGCTTGACCGACAGGCCGCTCGAGTCGCCGTTGTCGGCGCCCGCGAGCAGGATGTTGATCGCCTCGCCGTCGGTGGGCTCCGGTCGCGCCTTCTCGTCGATCGAGCCGAACGCGTTGATCCGGTCGATGTCGCCGAAGAGCACGTGATTGACATAGACGGCACCAGCCGCGACGGCCATCACCAACACGATCGCCAGGGCGCCCAGGACGGTCAGTGCCTTGTGCCGGGCGAAGAAGCCGGGCCGCTCCTCCTCGTCGGCCGACCCCTCGTCGTCGAAGAAGCTGGTCCCGTCGCCGGAGCCGTCGGCTGCCGGGTCATCCGCCGGTGGCGCGTCCGCCGGCGGCTCGGCCCCCCTCGGGTCGTCTGCCCTCGGGTCATCCCCGTCATGTTGATCGTTCACGATCGTCCCATTCCCGGACCGTGCCCCCGGCTCATCGGTCGACCGGCTACGTCACGAGCCGGTCGGACTTCGACGGCTCGCGTTACTGGATGTCGTCTGCCTTGGCTAGCTTGCCAGCCTGGCCACCGTACTTCTTCAGGTAGTGGTCGATGTTGTCGTTGGCAATCGACTTCCACAGCGCATTGCACTGGGTCTTGTCTAGCAGTACGACGCTCGCCCCTGAGTCGGTGGTGCTGTAGCCGGCGGTCGGAGCGGTCAGGAATGTGACGTCATCGGTACGGATGTCGCGCAGTTGCAGTGCGAGATCGCGGATCCCGCTGCCGGACCAGGAGTCGTCGACGGTCAGGTTGTCGGTGATCGCGCGCAGTGCCGACGTGAGCTTGAGCGGGTTGGTCATCGTGCCCTCGCTCAGCAGCTCGCCCATCATCGAGCGCAGGAAGTTCTGCTGCCGGGCGATCCGCCCGAAGTCGCCGTTGGTCAGGCCATAACGGGTACGGACGTACTGGAGTGCCTGCTTGCCCTCGAGATCCTGGGTGCCCTTGTGCCAGGTGATCTTCTGGCTCGAGTCGTAGAACGTGTGCGGGATGTAGACCTTGACACCGCCGAGGGCATCCGACAGGTCCTTGAAGCCCTTCCAGTCGATGATCGCCAGGTGATCCATCCGGAGCCCGGTGAGGTGCTCGATCGTCGACAGGTAGCCGGACGGACCGTAGACCGAGAACGCGGAGTTGATCTTGTCCTTGAACGCGTAGTTGCCGTGCGAGTCGTAGATCTTGACGTACGAGTCGCGGGGGATCGACACGAGATAGGCAGTCGACCGGTCGGCCGGGATGTGCAGGATCATGATCGTGTCGCTGCGATGCTCACCGGGGTCCCAGTTGCCGGACGCGACGTCGTCGGCGATGCTCGGGCCGGGGCCGTTGTCCGCGCCGGCCAGCAGGATGTTGAGCTCCTGGCCATGGGTCGGCGGCGGCCGGTTGGACTCGTCGACGGTCACGGCGACCCGATCGACGTTGCCGAGCATGTTGTTGAGATAGAGCAGCCAGCTGCCGCCGGCGATCAGGCCGATGGCGACGACCGACATCACGCTGCAGAGGATCCAGTGCCGCCGGATCCAGTGGTGTTCCTTGACCAGCTTGCGCTTGCCACCGCCGGAATATGAGGGCGACCCGGGGTCGTCGGAGACCTCGTCGCCCCACCCGTTTTGGGCGTGCGAGTCCGCATCCCCGCCAGGTGGCCGCGGCGCGGCGCCGTCACTGCTCATGACTCTCCAGGTAAGTGGGACCCCGGG
>DATFRX010000370.1:0-10457 GCA_035262905.1 Nocardioidaceae bacterium | reverse complement strand
GCCCCGGCGGTCGTCGACGTGATGGAGGAGTTGGGGGTGCTGCGATGAGTGTGCTGGTCCTGGTGGAGCCGGACGCCGACGGCGCGTCACTGACGTCCCTGGAGGCCGTGACGTTCGCCCGCGGTCTGGCCGAGGCCGGTGGTGGTTGGCCGGTGCATGCCGCAGTCGTCGGCCCGGTCGAGGACTCGGTGTGGTCGGCGCTGGTCGACCAACTCGGTGCCTACGGAGTCACGTCGGTGCGGCATGCCGAGGACGAGTCGCTGTCCGCCTATGCGGCGGCCGCGTGGGCGGCGGCGCTGGTCGACTCGGTCTCGGCCGTGGCGGCCCGGGTGGTCGTGGCATCGGGAACCCCACGGGGCAACGAGATTCTGGCCCACGTCGCGGCCCGACTGGATGTCGCGATGGCCGCCAACGCAGTCGCCGTCGACGCGGCCGATCCATTGGTGGTGTCGAGGCAGGTCGTCGGCGGCGCGGCCCTGGAGGAGATGCGTCTCGACGACAGTGTCGGCGTCGTGTCGGTCGCCGGGCACGCCTGTGAGCCGGTCGCCGCTGCGTCGCCGTCGCAGCCGGAGGTCGTCTCGTATGCACCGGCGCTCGGCCCGGCCGACCTGGTCGCGCGAGTGGCGCGAGTCGAGGAGGCGGCGCCGGACGAGTCGGCCGCGCTGACCTCGGCACGGGTCGTCGTGGGCGCCGGTCGAGGGGCCGGTGGGCCGGACGGGTTCAAGGACCTCCTGGGCCTCGCCGAGCTGACCGGTGGCGCGTTGGGAGTCTCCCGGGTGGTGACGAGTCTCGGCTGGCGGCCGCATCACGAGCAGGTCGGCCAGACCGGCAGTCGGATCGCGCCGGACCTCTACATCCCGTGCGGCATCAGCGGCGCCATCCAGCATTGGGCCGGCTGCCAGAGCGCCAAGACGATCATCGCCATCAACACCGACGAGGACGCCCCGATGGTGACTCGGGCCGACTACGCCGTCATCGGCGACCTGCACGAGATCGTCCCCGCCATCAACGACGAGCTCCGCCGCCGCCACGGCTGACCCCCTGACCACGATCCGCCACTCCGACAGCGACCATCCGTCACCTAGACAGCGACCATCCGTCACCCGGACAGGTCCGGTCACTGTCGGAGTGGCGGATCGTTGCTGTCGCGATGGCGGATCGTCACTGTCCGAGTGGCGGATCGTCGGCGAGGCGGTCGTAGTGGAGGATGTCGGCGTACGTGCCGTCGCCGAGGCGGTCGGCGCTGCGGTGCCGGCCCACCTCGGTGAATCCACTCGCCGTCGCGACCTTGCTGCTAGCCGTGTTGCCGTCGGCGACGACGAGCTGTAGCCGGCGTACCCCCAGACCGCCCTCGGCCTTCGATGCGAACGCGTTGGCCGCCACCCGCCGTACCGCCTCGGTCATCACGCCACGGCCTCGCGCCGCCGGATGCGCCCAGTAGGTGAGCTCGACGTCGTTCGGATCGTCGACGCCGAGGCCGTGCAGCGCGACGTGAGCCAGCATCTGGTCCGTGCCCGGGTCGGCCGCACACCACGCGATCCGCTCGCCGAGCGACTGGCCCTCGCGCTGCCACAGCAGCCACTCCCGCCCACCTGCATCGGTCGTCGGCAGCGGCAGCGTGCCCAACCAGTGCTGGGTACGCGGGTCCGAGCAGGCCTCGACGATGCGCGGGACGTCGTCGTCGCGGTAGGCGCGGAGCACGGTCCGTTCGCCGGACAGCACCGGCGGCTCCAGCCAGTCGGTCTGCCGCGAGCCGTCGTCGCCCGGCTGCAACGACGCGATCCAGGTGTCGATCGCCCGGCCGCGTTCGTAGAGCAGCTTGGGTACGGTGCCGTGGAACGTGAACCCGGTGGCCCAGGCCGTACGCCGGGACGCGAAGTTGCCGACATGGGCCCGCCAGTGCACGACCTCGACGCCGCCCTTGTCGAACGCCCACCGGGTCGCGAGCCGGATCGCCCGCGTCGTGACGCCACGGCCGCGAGCCCACGGGTGCAGGGCATAGCCGATGTCGGCGACCACCGGCCCGCGGAGGTCGATGTTGCCGGCGAACCGCATGCGCCCATCGTCATCGGGGGCGTCGATCGCCCAGCCGCGCCATTCGCCGGTCTCCCAGCCGTGCGGCACGATCTCGCGGGCGAACTGCTTGGCGTGCTTGCGCTCGTACGGCTGCGGCACGCCGGTCCATCGGGCCATCTCGGGATCGCGGCACATCTCGACCATGGCGTCGATGTCGTCGTCGGAGTGCGCCCGCAGCCGCACGGTGCCGTCGGTGAGCTCGGGTCGAACCACTGCCATGCGCCGATCCTCGCTCGGCGGGTACGGGTGGGCCAACCCGACTGGCCGCCACGAGTGGCTGACGGCCACGCCACGAGTGACTGATGAGCGCACCACGAGTGGCTGCTGATCGTCAGGCAACCCGACCCGCGCCGTCCGACGGCTCCACCGGGAACACCGACGGCGGCCCGAAACCTTGTTCGGCGAAGGCGACTCGACACGCGTCGGCCACCGACTCCGTCAGAGCCGACTCGACAAGCGCGATCGCACTTCCGCCGAAACCACCGCCGGTCATCCGGGCCCCGAATGCACCGGCTCCGATCGCGGCGTCGACAGCGACATCCAACTCGGCGCAGCTGACCTCGAAGTCGTCACGCAGCGACGCATGAGACTGCGACAGCAGCGCCCCGAACCGAGGCCAGTCGCGTCCGGCGAGGGCGGCGACGGCCTGCTCGACTCGGACCGTCTCGGTCACCACGTGCCGGGCCCGTCGCCGCAGGGTGGCGTCGTCCAGAGTGTCCGGGTCGCCGACAGCGGCGTCGGCAAGGGCCGAGACACCCAACGCGGCCGCGGCAGCCGCGCACTGTCGTCGCCGCTCGCCGTAGCCGCCCTCGGCATGCGCATGCTGAGCACCGGTGTCGATGACCAGCAGCGTCAGGCCGTCGGCCGTCCACTCCGCCGGCACCGGGCGCACCGTAAGAGCCGCGGTGTCGATCAGCAGCGCATGGCCTGCCACGCCGCACAGCGAGGCGAGCTGGTCCATGATCCCGGTCGGCACGCCGACGTAGTCGTTCTCGGCTCGCCGGGCCGCGAGCGCCAGGCCGATTTCGTCGACGTCGAGCGACGCCAGGTCCCGGACCGCCACGGCGACGGCGCACTCGAGTGCATGGGACGACGACAGGCCGGCCCCGATCGGCAGGTCGGACATGACCGCCAGGTCGAGACCGGGCACGTCCTGACCGTCCGATCGCAGCGCCCAGAGCACGCCAGCGACGTAGCCGGCCCAACCGGAGACGTCACCGGGCTCGGTCGCGACGTCGAACCGCGTGGGTTCGCCGAACGACTCCGACGCCACAGTGACGACCGAGTCGGCTCGCACCGAGGCCGTCACCACGGTTCGCCGGTCGATCGCGATCGGCAGCACCGAACCGCCGTTGTAGTCGAGGTGCTCGCCGATCAGGTTGACCCGCCCCGGCGCGGCCCAACGACCCTGCCTGGCGTGGCTCACCGGCCGAATCCTGCCACGACTCGGATTTGCGCAGTACTTGTTGGTCTGAGCGGCCCCGCACCAACAACTACTGCGCAAAACCGACGAGCGAGGGGGAGCTCAGACCAGCTCCGACGGCGGCCCCGGCCAGTACTCCATGGCGGCGGCCTCGAGATCGAGCCGGACACTCAGCATGGTGCGTCGGCGTTCGTGGCGCGGCAGGCTCTCGTCGTCGAAGACGCAGATCGGCGCGTGCCCGGCGACTCCGCAGAGGTCGCGGGCAGCCGCCTTGAGCGACGTGCCGTCGACCGGCGTCCCGGCCACCGACCGCAGATGGGCCAGCCGGACCCTCGTCGTACTGGTGTCCAGCGTGGCGTCGTCGGGCGCCAGTCCTGGGTCGAGCAGGTGGTTGGTGTGCAGCAGCCAGCCGTCGTCCCCATGCCGTACGACGCCGACGCCCGCCGGCGTGATCTCCAGGGTGGCCGCGTCGGAGTCCGGCGGTCGGGTGACGACAGTGATCGCGGACGACGCCGACGCAGACGCCGAGCGGGCGATCTCGACGGCCTCCGCCACGGTCGCGGCCTCGTCGAGGATCCGCCGCGAGATGGCATGGACCGGCACGCCAGCCGCGCCGCCATCGACCCCGCGTCCATCAGCGGCGTGATGCAGGATGTTGAACAGGACGCCGAGCCCGGCGTCGTTGACCCCGATCTTCGCCAGCATCCCCGGCTCGGTGAAGGTCGAGACCCGTCGGCCGGCGTCCGAGCGATAGCGCCAGACCGCCGCGTTGGGCGTGAGGTCGTCGCACCAGTCCCAGGTCTGGAAGGCCACCGGATCCGAGCCCACGCGGACCGCGGTGGAGCACTCGCCCTCGGCGGGCGGCGGTGTGGTGGCGAGGATCTCGGTACGCGCGTTGAGGACCGCGACGTCGGCCAGCGGGACGTCGGCGCCGGCGGCGATCTGCTCCAGCTCGGCGGCCAGCGACGGGCTCCAGCGGGCCAGTGCCTCGTGCGCGGCGACGCCGGTGGCCCGGGCCTGCTCCGGCGCGATCCCGATCAGCGCGAAGTGCCGCAGATAGGCGTCGGACGCGGTGCGGATCTCGGCCGACCAGGCGGCTCCGAACTCCCGAGGTCGACGCGGGGCGCCGGTGCTGCCACTGTCGTGTTCGCGGACCTGCACGGAGATCGTCTCCCTCGGAGCCGACGAGACTGTTCCCGGTCAGTCTGCCGCTTCCCGCGGATGCCGTCGAACGGCCTGGCACCACCACATGGCGGATGCCGACCGGGCCACGCGACACAATGAGAACTATGACCGCCTCGCCAGCCGCCAGCCCAGATCCGCTCGACCTCGCCGGCATCGACGAGGAGCTGACCGCCGACGAGCGGGCGGTGCGCGACTCGGTCCGGGCACTGTGCGCCGAGCATGTCGACCCGTACGTCGCCGAGTGGTTCGAGGCCGGCGAGGTGCCCGACGTACGCGGCCTGACCAAGCGGTTCGGCGCCCTCGGCCTGCTCGGTATGCACCTGAAGGGCTACGGCTGCGCCGGTATGAGTGCGGTCGACTACGGACTGGCCTGCCTCGAGCTCGAGGCGAGCGACTCTGGCGTCCGGTCGCTGGTGTCGGTGCAGGGGTCGCTCGCGATGTACGCCATCTGGCGGTTCGGCAGCGAGGAGCAGAAGCAGCAGTGGCTGCCGCGCATGGCGGCCGGCGACCTGATCGGCTGCTTCGGCCTCACCGAGCCGGACGCCGGCTCCGACCCGGCCAGCATGCGCACCCGGGCCCGCCGCGACGGGTCGGACTGGGTCCTCGACGGCCGGAAGATGTGGATCACCAACGGCTCGGTCGCCGACGTGGCGGTCGTGTGGGCCCGCACCGACGAGGGCATCCGCGGCTTCGTCGTCCCGACCGAGACGGCCGGCTTCTCAGCGCCGTACATCGGGCACAAGATGTCGCTTCGGGCCTCGGTGACCAGCGAGCTGGTGCTGGACGGCATACGGCTGCCGGAGTCGGCGATGCTGCCCGATGTACGCGGTCTCAAGGGCCCACTGTCCTGCCTCAACGAGGCGCGCTACGGCATCGTGTGGGGCTCGATGGGCGCTGCGCGGTCGGCGTTGGCGTCGGCGCTGTCGTACGCGAAGGAGCGCGAGCAGTTCGGCCGACCGATCGCGGCGTACCAGCTGACCCAGCAGAAGCTCGCGGACATGTCGCTGGAGTACTCCAAGGGGCTGCTGCTTGCACTGCACCTGGGCCGCCGCAAGGACGCCGGCAAGCTCCGGGCGGACCAGGTCAGCCTCGGCAAGCTCAACAACGTCCGCGAGGCGCTCGAGATCTGCCGCACCGCGCGGACCATCCTGGGCGCCAACGGCATCTCGCTGGAGTACCCCGTGATCCGGCACATGAACAACCTCGAGTCGGTCCTGACCTACGAGGGCACCGTCGAGATGCACACCCTCGTCGTCGGCGAAGCGCTGACCGGCCACGCCGCCTTCCGCTGATCCCCTCCCGATGATCGGATATGGGGGGCGGCGGTCTGGACGGCGTGCCGGACGCCATTACGCTGGTCGCCATGGACGACGGCCCTTGTAGACCGTGGCCGGTTGCTCCCGCCGACGACTCGGGGTGTCTTAGCCGGTGAACAGCGTCATCCTCAACATCTGCCTGGTCGCATTCTTCATCCTGCTCGGGGGCGTCTTCGCCGCTGCGGAGATCGCGCTGGTGTCGCTGCGCGAGGGCCAGATCAAGGCGCTGGCCAATCGCGGCAAGCGTGGCCGTACCGTGGCGCGCCTCGCCGAGGACCCGAACCGGTTCCTCTCCGCGGTGCAGATCGGCGTCACGCTCAGCGGGTTCCTGTCGGCCGCGGTCGGAGCCGCGACCCTCGCCGACGACTTCTCGCCCGTCCTGGTCGACCTCGGGCTGCCCAAGGGCGCCGCCGACTTCCTCGCGCTCGTCGTGATCACGCTGGTCATCGCGTACTTCTCGATCGTGCTGTCCGAGCTGACCGCCAAGCGGATCGCCCTGCAGCGCAGTGTGGGCGTCGCACTCGCCGTCGGGCCGGCGATCGACAAGATGGCCAAGCTGTCCACGCCGGTGATCTGGCTGCTGTCGAAGTCGACCGACGTCGTCGTCCGCATGCTCGGCGGTGATCCGGGCGCGGCCCGCGAGCAGATCTCGGACGAGGAGCTGCGGCATCTGGTGTCCAGCCACGAGACGCTCAGCGACGAGGAGCGCCAGATCGTCGAAGACGTCTTCTCGGCCGGCGACCGGCAGATCCGCGAGGTGATGATCCCGCGCACCGAGGTCGACTTCATCGACGCTGCCATGCCGGTGTTCAAGGCGGTGAAGTTCGCGGCCGAGCGACCGCACTCGCGCTACCCGGTGACCCGGACCTCGGCCGACGACATCATGGGGTTCATCCACGTTCGCGACCTGTTCGACCCCGAGATCAACGGCCGATCGCTCCGGGTCGGCGACCTGGCCCGGGACACGCTGCTGATCCCCGGCACCCGCGAGGTACTGGCCGCGATGACCGACATGCGCCGTGAGGGAGTGCACCTCGCGATCGTCGCCGACGAGTACGGCGGCACCGACGGCATCGTGACCCTCGAGGACCTCGTCGAGGAGCTGGTCGGCGACATCCGTGACGAGTACGACCCGGACGAGCGGCAGGCGTTGCGCCTGGTCAGTGGCGATGTCGAAGTCGACGGGCTGCTCAACCTCGACGACTTCCAGGACGAGACCGGGTTGGAGCTGCCCGACGGGCCGTACGAGACGGTGGCGGGCTACATCGTGGCGCGGTTGGGCCACGTGCCCGTGGTGGGGGAGTCCTGCGCCTTCGACGGCCACCAGCTGACCGTGGTGGGGCTCGACGGCCGGCGGGTGTCCCGGGTGCGGGTCAGCGTCCGTCCCGAGGTGACGCTGCAGGCCGAGCTCCCCGACACCGGGACCGACCCCGTGACTAGGACCGACTCCGCGACCGGGACCGACTCGGCGAGCGAGGCGGGCTGACCGGCGACACCCCGCTCAGCCGGCGCTGGCAGAATGCGCCGCATGTCGACACTGCCGCGCGTGCTGTCGGGCATCCAGCCCACCGCCGACTCCTTCCACTTCGGCAACTACCTCGGTGCGCTGCGCCAGTGGGTCGGTCTGCAGGAGGGCCACGACGCGTTCTACTGCATCGTCGACCTGCACGCGATCACGGTCGAGTACGACCCGGCCCAGTTGCGGGACCGGACGCTGCGCTCGGCGGCCCAGCTGATCGCCGCCGGGATCGACCCGGAGCGGTCCACCCTGTTCGTCCAGAGCCAGGTGCCCGAGCATGCCCAGCTCGCCTGGGTTCTGGGGTGCCTGACCGGCTTCGGCGAGGCCAGCCGCATGACGCAGTTCAAGGACAAGTCGGCCCGTGGCGGCGCTGATCGAGCCACCGTCGGGCTGTTCACGTACCCGATCCTGCAGGCCGCCGACATCCTGCTCTACCAGACCCATCGGGTACCGGTCGGCGAGGACCAGCGCCAGCACATCGAGCTGACCCGTGACCTGGCCGGACGGTTCAACCACCGCTTCGGCGACACCTTCCGGCTGCCGGACGCGTACATCGTCAAGGAGACCGCCAAGATCACCGACCTGACCGATCCGACGATCAAGATGAGCAAGTCGGCCTCGTCTCCGGCCGGCATCATCGAGCTGCTCGACGACCCGAAGGTCTCGGCCAAGAAGGTGCGCTCGGCCGTCACTGACTCCGGCCGCGACGTGCGGTTCGACGAGGCCGACAAGCCCGGCATCTCCAACCTGCTCACGATCTACTCGGTCCTGGCCGGCGTCTCGATCCCGGAGCTCGAGGAGCGGTACGCCGGTCGTGGTTACGGCGACTTCAAGGGCGACCTGGCCGACCTCGTGGTCGAGTTCGTGACGCCGTTCCGAAATCGGACGTTCGAGCTGCTCGACGACCGCTCCGAGCTCGACAAGATCCTCGCCTCCGGGGCCGAGCGGGCGAACGCGGTCGCGTCCGAAACCCTGGCGACGGTCTACGACCGGGTCGGATTCGTCCGCGGCGCTGCCGACTGACGCAGCGGGCCGCGCGACAGCGCCCGGTTCATGCCCTAGTGTCGGCACCATGCTCACCGTCGGTGTCGCGATTCCGGTGCCTGAGCCCTACGGCACAGAGCTCCGTCGTCATCGGGCATCCTTCGGGGACCACCAGGCCGAGTCGGTTCCGACCCACGTGACGCTGCTGCCGCCGACGCTGGTCGACGAGGCGGCGATGGACGACATCGACGAGCACCTGCTCAAGGTGGCACTGGCGCACCCCCGCTTCGTGATGCAGTTGCGGGGCACGGCGACCTTCCGGCCCAACTCGCCGGTGGTCTTCGTCGCGCTGACCGAGGGCATCTCGGCCTGTGAGCTGCTGTCCGAGTCGATCCGGACCGGCCCGCTCGAGCGCGACCTGCCCTTCCCGTACCACCCGCACGTCACGATCGCGCAGGACGTGCCCGACGACGCGCTGGACCAGGCGTTCGACACGCTCGCGGGCTTCCAGTGCCGGTTCGACGTCGAAACGTTCGCGATGTACACGCACGAGGACGGCAGCGGCTGGGTGCCGCGACGGGAGTTTCCGCTCGGCGACGTGGTGACCATGACGTGAGCGTGGTGGATGGTCTCAAGCGGCGGCTGGCGTCGGCCCGGCGGCGGTCGCGGCTGTTCGACCATCTGATCGCGACCTTCGAGCACTACAGCAAGGTCCAAGGCAACGCGCTGGCCGGCGCCGTCACGTACTTCGGGTTCCTGAGCTTCTTCCCGATCATCGCGATCGCGTTCGCCGTGGTGGGACTGATCACCGGCGCCTATCCCGATGCCCTGGACGCCGTCACGGACGCGCTGTCCGAGGTCTTCCCGGCGATCATCGGCACCGGCAACGGCCAGATCAATCCGGCGTCGTTCCAGGACGCGGCCGCGACGGCCGGACTGCTCGGTCTGGTCGCGTTGCTCTACACCGGCCTGGGCTGGTTGTCGACGCTGCGGCAGGCCCTGCAGGACGTCTTCGAGGTGCCGCCGAGCAAGACGCACAACTTCGTGATCGGCAAGGTCGTCGACCTGCTGATGCTCATCCTGATCGGCTTCGTGCTGCTGATCTCGGTGGCCGTCTCCAGCGCCACCCGCGGGTTCGTCGGCGACATCCAGGACTGGCTGAACATCGGCGACGTCCCGGCCATCACGTCGTTGCTGAACAGCGTCGGAACCCTGGTCGGCCTGGTCGCGAGCGTCGTGTTGTTCTACGCGTCGTTCCGGCTGCTGGGGCGGCCGACAGTGCGCCAGGACGCCCTGTGGAAGGGCGCGCTGCTCGCCGCTGTCGGGTTCGAGATCCTCAAGCAGATCGCGGTGTTCCTGATCGCCCTGACCAAGAACAACCCGGCCTTCGCCGTGTTCGGCACCGCCCTCATCCTGCTGATCTGGATCAACTACTTCTCGCGCCTGGTGCTGATCGGCGCGTCCTGGGCGGCGACGTCTGGCCCGGGCCGGATTCCGATGTCGGCGGCCGGAGGCGCGCCGTATGCCCTCGCCGCGCCTGCGGCCGGTCCGATCGCGGTCGCGGCCGCCGTCCAGCGGTCCGAGGCCCGGGAACACGCGGCGCGGGCTGAGGCAGAGGAGCGGGCCGAAGCAGCGGCCGAGCTGGTCCGGGCGGTCGCGGTGATGATCGGCGTGACCTGGCTGCTGCGCCGGATCATGCGGTCGGAAGACTGACGGCGTGGATCTCGAGGACCTCCGGCTGGCGGTGTACGGACAGTTCGCGCGGATCGGCCAGGCGCCGACGGCGACCGAGCTCGCGACCCGGTTCGAGGTGCCGGTCGCCGAGGTCGCCGAGGGGCTGTCATCGCTCGCGAGCCGGCGACATCTGGCCCTCGACCCGACCCGGTCCGACGACGGCGTACCCCTGATCGCTTTGGCCCATCCGTTCTCGTCGATTCCGATGGGGTTCTCGGTC
>DATFRX010000369.1:0-4193 GCA_035262905.1 Nocardioidaceae bacterium | reverse complement strand
GAGCATCCGGTCCGGACGCATCAGGCTCGGCGGCGGCGCCATCAGATTGGCGACCCGGAGGAAGGCACCGGCGAGTTCGGCGTCGTGGCCGGCCGCCAGCTGCAGCCGCGCGATGTAGCGGTTGATCAGCCTCGTCGGCAGCGGGGGCTGTCCCGGTGTGTCCGGCAGCTGAAGATCGGCACCGGCGGCGATCTGCCACGGCACGTCGACGACGGACTTGATCTCGTCGAAGAACCGGATCCCGAGGCGCTTGGACCCGTCGTCGAGGCAGCGTCGCAGCGCGAGCGCCTCGACCGCCGAGACGGTGATGCCCTGGCCGTACACCGGATTGAAGCTGCACACGGCATCGCCCATGACGACGAACCGCTCGGGGAACCGCTGCAGCCGCTCGTAGCGGCGCCGGTTGCTCGCCGGGAAGCGGAAGTACTTCCCGTCGTCCAGCGGCTCGGCGGTGCCGGCGACCTCCGCGAACTCCGGCACCATCTCCGCCGCACAAGCTCGGAAGCCGTCCAAGTCGAGCGGCGGCCGGTCCCCGTGGTAGCCGCCGAGCGTGAGGATCCAGCGCTCACCCTCCTGGCGGATCAAGGCACCGCCCCACGCGGAGTCCGGCGAGGCCGCGACCACGACGGCGAACGCATCGCTCGCGCTGCCGGGTGTGCGACGGAAGTGCCTCGTCGCGTAGCAGACGTCGACTCGGACCTGTTCGAGATGCGGCGACTCGTAGCCGAGCTCGTCCAGCCACACCGGTGCCCGGGAGTTGCGTCCCGAGGCGTCGATCACCAGGTCGGCGGTACGGCGCACCGGCGGTCCGTCTGTGGCGACGGAGCTCGTGATGACGCCGGTGACCTGGCGGGCGGTGGGGTCGACGGCCAGGCCGCGGACGGCGACTCCGGTCTGGATGCGGACGCCGGGCAGCGCACCAACCCGGCGGCGCACGGCCTGCTCCAACGCGGGTCGGCTGACGGCGAGGCCCTGCAGGCCACTCTCACCTGCGGCCAGGGCGCTGCCGCCGAAGTACCAGCGGCACTGCTGCTGCAGGTCGCCCGCGAAGGCGCCGGACCGCACCAGCTCGTCGGTGAGACCGGGGAACAACTCCTCGAGCACGTCGCGGCCGCGCGCCAGCAGCCCGTGGGCATGCGCGCCCTGAGGGACGCCACCACGCGGCCGGGTGTTGTCCGCCCAGATGTCGCGGTCCAGCAGCGTGACGCTCGCGTACGTCTCGCTGAGCACGCGAGCGGCGAGCAGACCGGCCAAGCTGGCGCCGATGACGATGGCGTGACCGCGAGGATCCGGCCGGGTGGCCTGCCATACCTCCGGCGCCGGCGCAGTGGCTCGGCGGGAATGCCGGTCCCAGCGGATCCGGCCGACTTCTCTGGCCCATTCGGGCGATCCGACGGACATCATGGCCTCGCTTCGTAGACGGCGTTGATCGGCGTCTCGGTGGTGCGCCGCCAACGGGTGAATCCGGCGCCGGTGACGATGCGCCGCAGCGCGTCCTCACCGGCGTGGTTGCCGAGGGCGTACTCCCCGCGCTGCGCCAGCGCCGACGGCAGGCAGACCGTCGCCGACGTACCGGCGAACAGCCGCCCGAACGGGTGCGCCATCAGTTCGGTGAGGTCGCCCGGCAGATTGGGTTCGACGATCAGCCAGGTGCCGTCGGGGGCCAGCGCCTGGCGTACCTGTGACGCCACCCCTCCGGGATCGCCCATGTCGTGGACGCAGTCGTAGCTGGTGATCAGGCCGTAACCGGTGCCGGGGAAGTCGCTCGCGGTCGAAACCGTGAAGCTGACCCGGTCGACCACCCCGGCCTCCGCTGCGAGCTTGCGGGCGGCCGCGATCGACTCGACGTGGTAGTCGAACCCGACGAAGGCGGAGCAGGGGTACGCCTGCGCCATGAGGATCGTCGAGTAGCCGAAGCCGCAGCCGATGTCGGCGACCCGAGCGCCGGTGCGGAGCTTCTCGACGACCCCGTCGAGCGACGGCAGCCAGTCCTGCACCATGCCGTGCAGATAGGTGGTGCGACGGAACTTCGCGACTCCGGTGTAGAGCGCCGGCGGATACGCGTCCCAGCCGACTCCGCCGCCGGTGCGGTACGCCTCGGCGATCGCACCCTCGGTGGCGGCGATCCCCTGCGTCAGGCCGAAGAAGCCGGCGAAGTACGTCGCGGCGTCCGGGTCGGCGAGTACGGCCGCGTGTGCTGGCGGCAGCCAGTACGTCCGGTCGGCCGGGTCGTACTCGACGTAGCCGCTGGTCACCTGGGCGGCCAGCCACTCGCGCAGGTGCCGCGCGGCCAGCCCGGTCCGCTCGGCCAGCTGGGCCGGGGTGACCGGTCCGGCCTTCGCCAGCGCGGTGTAGATGCCCAGTCGGTCTCCGATCGAGACCGTCGTGGCGCAGGCGGCCGCGGCGGCGTCGGCGACGACCTTCATCAAGAAGGCCGTCACCTCGCCCTCATCCACGCCGGTCGGCGCTGGAGTCTGCTCGGTCATGGCGAGCCTCGTCGTCAGGCCGACGGCGGCGCGACGATGGCGCCGAGGACGCCGTGGATGTTGGACAGCCGCACGTTCTGGAACTGCGGGTTCGCGTCGGTCAGGTCGGCGCTGGTCGCCCAGCCCTCGTTCGGCGACGGGCACAGCACGCGCTCGACGTCCTTCTGCCGGACGGTGACCACGATGTTGCCGTTGACCAGGAACCGGACCAGGAACTGCTCGCCCATGTTCTGGTTCGGCGGCACCGGCACGATCGCGCAGCTGAAGGTCGGCTGGCCGCCGATGTCGACGCGGGGGACCTGACGGCCCTGGCGCCACACCAGCTGCAGTGAGCCGTCCGGGTTGGTCACGAACGGGGCGAAGATCATCGTGTCGTGCGGGCCGTCGTCGCCGACGAAGACCTCGCTGCCGTCGCCGGGCGCCCAGATGTTGATGTCGTTGCCGGCGTCGCCGAGGAGCACGTCGCTGTTCGGCGTCTGACCGCCCTCGGGACCGCCGATCAGGATGTCGGCCGCCGGTCCGCCGAGGATGGTGTCGCTGCCGAGCTTGCCGATCAGCAGGTCGGCACCCTGGCGGCCGAACAGCACGTCGGTGTTGTCCATGTGCTGCTTGGCGGTCACGCCGGGCGGCTGGATGAACGGGTTGTTGGCGTTGTCGTTGTCCAGGCCGAAGTGCACGTCGTTGCCCGGCGTACCCGGTCGTACGGTGGCCGAGCCCATCACGGCGGCTCCGGCGAGGAGCGCTGCCGACACGGCTGCGGTGGCCGCAAGCACCTTGGAGCGCCGGCGGGTGAGGCGAGGTCGCATGGGGATTGCCTTTCGTCGCGTCTTGGTCGGATCGACTCCCGGTCGATCCCGGTGTCAAGGACGCTAGGACTGGCACGAGCCCGCAGATATTGGGAAGCGACCTTAGATTCGGACCGGCATCGGCTCAGCCGCCTTAGGGCGTACGATCTGCGGCTTATCTCCCTTGGCGCGGGCGGAGTGACGCGGGGATAATTGCGCCGGACGCGGCCCTGACGACTTCGTCCACATGTTGCTCGGGTGGTTATCTATGGCAGACCCGGCTGTCGGTGCTCGCAGCCCGCTTGTCGGGCGCGATCAGGACTTGGCTGCGCTCTTGACGGGGCAGCGGCAGGCGGCCGACGGCACCGCGCGAACCCTGGTGCTGACCGGAGAGGCCGGGGTCGGCAAGACCCGCCTGATCAACGAGTTCATCGACGCTTCCGACGGTGTCGTCCTTGCCGGCGGCTGCATCCCGGTCGTGGGCGAGGCGCTGCCGTTCGCGCCCCTGACCCAGGCCCTACGCGACTTCCGGCGGCGGTCGGTCGATCCGGCGCCGAGGATTCCGCCGGACCTGATGCGGCTACTGCCACCCGACCCGTCGCAGTCGATCGAGCCGAGTGCATCGCCGGCCTCGGACACTCCGGCGAGTACGTCGGCGCAGGTACGCCTGTTCGAGTCGCTGCTGGGATTCCTGTCGGGATTGTCGGCCTCCGGTCCGGTGACCGTGGTGATCGAGGACCTGCACTGGGCCGACCGGTCGACGCTCGACCTGGTCGGATTCCTGGCCCGCAACCTGCGGACCGAGCGGGTGCTGTTGGTGCTGACCCTGCGCAGCGACGACGTCGGCCCGGACACGCCGTTTCGGCTGTGGCTCGCCGAGCTCGAGCGGCTGCCGACGACGACGAAGCTGGAGCTCGAACGG